>JAUNJT010000199.1 GCA_030533105.1 Eggerthellaceae bacterium | reverse complement strand
AAGCGCTCGATGAAGCGCTCCCAGCGCCCTAGCGCACGGGAAACCTGCGTCTGCTGCAACATCACTTCGGAAACCAACACGCCGTAAGGATCCGAGATGTTGCGCCAGGGCATCTCGCGATACGCGAGTTTTCCTTGCGAATAGACTGTATCGATGAATTCTTGGCGACTCGGAGCATCCTCAGGCCATGCGCCCTCGAGCAAAGCCATGCGTCATCGGCCCTCGAACAGCGGGTCGTCGGAATTCAAGCCGCGGCTGAAATCCCTGATCATTGCTTCTTCGAGCTCTGCGTATTCCTTGGAGTCGAGCGGCTGGTAGGCCGCGATCTTCTCGAAGAGATCATAAGGATGCACCGGCGTGTACTTCCCGGCACGCAGACCCTGCTTGTAGGCATCCTCGATCGCATCGCGCGCGGCCATGCAGATGTCATATCGCGCGAGGTTCGCGGAGAAGCGGACGAGGGAAACGCGGTTCACGCCGCGGATGGACGGATGCTTCTTCGCGAGGTCGATCCAGAGCGCCGCACGCTCCCCTGCCGTCGGATACGCGATATCGACCTCGGTAAGGGGACCTAGGATCTCGAGCAAAAACGGCTCGATGGGACCTTCGGATGAAGCGGTTGCCAAAACATATACGTTGGGATCATCGACGGCGGTGCGGATAAGATTGACGGCCTCGCGTGCGCCACGGGACATCTGGGCGAGCATGAGCGCGCTCAGGCCATCCTCAGGCTCCTGGGGCTGCGGGAACTCCCACAAGTCGATATCCTCGAGCAAAAGGGCACCGCGCCCTTCGAAGCGGCCGAGCCGCCCATCGAACGTGAAATCCTTGCTCTTCTGCGCAGACAAGCACAGCATCACCGTGCCCTGCCAGCTCTCCTCGACATGCATGCGGATGCCGGGAACGCCGAGCTCTCCGAGAGTGGCCTCCATGAAACGGCACGCATCCTCACGTGCAGGAGAACGCATAAGAAGCGAATCGGGAGCAGGAGCGGCGGAAAGGCCATGACGCGCGTTGAGCATCTCGACGAGCTTGATATGCTCCGGATCATCCCCCATGCCCACGCCGAGCGAACGCATGACCCTGATGGCGTCATCGTAGCCGACGAGGTTCTTATATGTGAGCCTCTCCCCAGAGGCGAGGAAATCGGATACCGCATCGGCTAGTTCATCGCCCTGCTGGGCATTATCGAGCGCGCATGCGGCGGACGCGTCCGTATCGCACGGTTCGGCTTGCGCATTGCGCTGGGCATCGAAATCCCTCATGGGAGGAATCGTCAAATCGAAGGGTCTGATCGACCTGATATGGAAATCGGAGGCGCTTTCGAGTCCGAATACCTCTTGCGCTATGGCATTCGTGATCTCCTCTATCTCACCCGCATGGATGCCGATCTCCTCGAGCTTGCCGAGTGCCAGGTTCTGCAGCCTCTCGCCGCAATCCTTGATCTCATCCTGGGAAAGATACGGTTCGAGTTTGGAGAACACGTATTCGGCGATCGAGCGTTCCTTGAGCTTGCAGGCAAGCTCCCAGGCCTCCTTCAAGCCATCGACGACCGCATCGTGGGCAGAGGGCATGCCGGTGGCATACGCCTGCTCGAACGCAGCGAGGTACAGATGCATGGCGAGCACAGCATCGCCCGCGGCATATGCCTGCGTGGCACGCTTGAGGAATTCATTCGGTTGCTCTGAAAGATTCCC
>JAUNJT010000084.1 GCA_030533105.1 Eggerthellaceae bacterium | reverse complement strand
AGAACACGAGTGTTTGAGACAATGATGAGACATGTATGAGTCGATAATGAGCGCTCCGTGTGTTATTATAATGTTGCGGAATTGAAATGATGGTATATTACAACTGTGACGAAGCGGAGGAGTGATCGAATGCCGAACAGAGACAGAAAGGTCGTGCTGACCCAAATCATGAGCCAGAAGCAGACGCAAAAACCTGACAGCCAGTCATGCTCCGGGGAACAGCCTGAAACGCTGCCATCACGTGATAGAATCGAAAGAACGCAGATGATCGAAACCAGAATCTATGTGGGACTGAATGACGCCGATACCAAAGCGCAGAAGCACGAAACCGGAAAATACATAAGCATATTGAAGAATGTGTGTCGCAACTACCATGTGGCGTTTTCCGTGGACATAGAACAGGGAGGATACTTCCACGACGACGGGGAGTATACGGAGGAGACTTCCCTGGTCCTTGTGCTGGTCAATCCGGACAGGAATACCGTGAGGGAGATTGCAAAAGACCTGTGCACCTTCTTTCATCAGGAATCCGTTCTCGTTACAGAGGATCATATAGAGGGGTATTTCATTACGCAATCGACGGATCAGGAGACAATCGATGGCTAAGAAGGCTTACAGAGAATTGTCAGAGGCGGAACGGAAACACCATTCTCTGTCCGCCCGCGTTTCCCGCTATGTGGTGATTGGAGCCGCGATATTGGGCGTTACGATGCTGATTATCGGTCTGGCACTCTATTCAGTAGCAGTGTCCAACCAGTATATCTCAACGTCGTTCAATCTTTGCCGCAGCGCCTCCAAGGTGCTGAGCGAGCTGGCGGAGACGGAGGCTTTGTCGGGCGCGGTGATGGAGCGTTACAATGCAATGTCGGATGCAGAGCGCGCTGAGGTGGGCACGGAAGCGTATGATGCGCGCTATGCCGACCTTATGGAGCAGGATGATTATCAGGACATGCGTGCGCTTTTAGCCTTCTTTCTGGAGTCCAGCGATGTCTATGACATCTATCTGGGAATGTATGACAGGGAACACTGCGCGCTGGTCTATATTGCCGATCCTTCGGAGGAGGACGTCGCCCTTCCCGGCTACTGGGAAAGCGTGGAGCCCGCTGAAGCGGAGAAGTTTTTGAACTGGGACGGCACGGGAACACTGTATGACATCAGCAACATGGAGAAATACGGGTGGATCTGCTCGGCAGGCGTTCCCCTGAAAAACGCGGCGGGCGAGACGTTCGCGTTTGTGCTGGCTGATATCACCCTGGGCCATGTTCTGCCAAAGCTTGCCATGTTTACTCTGCAATATACCGTCGCGTTGGCCGTGCTGATCCTGGCATTCGGCTGGTTCATGCTGCGGTACATGAACCGCAACATCGTCAAACCGATAAACGACATCGCACAGGCCGCTCAAACCTATGTGCGGGACAAGCGGGAAGACGCCCAGACCAACGATCATTTTGCCAGGCTCGACATCCATACCGGGGATGAGATCGAGAACCTGTCGATAGTCATGTCGGAGATGGAGGAAGATCTCGTCGCATACGAGGACAATCTCACCAAAGTGACCGCCGAAAAGCAGCGCATCGGCACGGAGCTGGAGCTCGCCACCCGCATCCAGGCGGATATGCTTCCCAACATCTTCCCCGCATTCCCGGAACGTCAGGAATTCACGATCTACGCCAGCATGACGCCTGCCAAGGAGGTAGGCGGGGATTTCTATGACTTCTTCTTCGTGGATCAGGATCGTTTGGCCATGGTCATCGCGGATGTATCGGGCAAGGGCATTCCCGCCGCCATGTTCATGATGATGGCCAAGAGCATGATCCAGACCCAGGCCGCGTCGGGGCGCGGTCCCAGGGAGGTCCTGGAGACTGTGAATCACCTGATCTGCCAGAACAACCGGGAGGAGATGTTCGTCACGGTATGGTTCGCCATACTTGATCTGAACACAGGCATATTGAACGCCGCCAACGCCGGGCATGAATTCCCGATACTGAAAAAACCCGGCGGCTGTTTTGAGATATTCAAGGACAAACACGGCTTTGTCATCGGCGGCATGGACGGCGTGAAGTACAGGGAATACGAGATCCGGCTTGAACCGGGCGCACGGCTGTTCGTCTACACTGACGGCGTGGCGGAGGCGACCAGCGCGGACAAGGAGCTCTTCGGCATGGACCGCGCGGTGCAGGCGCTGAACGACGCTGCGGACCAGTCGCCCGAAGGACTGCTTCGGGCGGTGAATGCCGCGGTATCGCGCTTTGTGGGCGATGCGGAGCAGTTTGACGATCTTACAATGCTCTGCATCGAATACAGGGGCAAGGAGGAAAACCGATGAAACCGGCCTGGTACGAACCGAATCTGTGCATGTGTACCCCGGAGAACCCGAACACCATGGGCGTGTGCGTCACGCTGACGGAGCCGGTGAACGTCGAAGCCCTGCGCTCGGCGGTCGAGCGGCTCCGGGAGCGCTTCCCCTACCTCTACGTCAGGGCGCGGGTGGAGGGCAATAACCTGATCGCCGTGCCGAATCCGCTGCCTGTCACGGTCCGCAATACGTGGGAGCCGATACTCCTGAACAGCGAAGCGGCGAATTTTCACATGCTGGCCTTCAAGGCCGAGGGGAATCGGCTGTGCGCGGAGGTCTGCCATTCGATCACGGATGGCGCGGGCTTCCTGCCCTACTTCAAGAGCCTGCTGTACTGTTATCTGAGCGATGTGACCGGGCGGGACTTCGACCCCGAGGGCTTCCGTCTCCCCGGACAACCCATCCCCGGGGCGGAGACAGGCAACCCGTTTGCCGATATGGACCTGGACGCCGCCGAAGCGCCGTTCTACCAGAAGCCGCCGATCCCGGATTATTACAGGTTTCAGGCATCCCCGGAGACCGGCGGCGCGGGCAGGTTCTATTATCTCCGACTGCCTGAGGCCGAGGTGATGCGGTATTGCAGGGACAACGACGGCAGCCCCAATGTGCTGATGTGCGTGCTGCTGGCCAGGGCAATCCGCAGGATGGACCCCGAGAGCGATAAGACCGTGACTTGCGTGGTGGCCGTCGACCACAAGGCGCAGGCCGGCAACCGTCAGAATTACCGCATGTTCGTCGATACCGCCAACGTGGACATGCCGGTGTCCCACGCGGACTACGACATCCTGAAGGCCTGCACGAAGGCCCGCGGCCAGCTGATGCTCCAGGCCCAGCCGGAGAACACGCTGTACACGATGAAGACGCGCAAGCTCGGCCATGAGAAGATGGAGCAAATGCCGCTGCAGATGTGCGTAGACGCGGTGAAAAAGGCCATCGGCCAGCCCCGGGCGACCATCTCCGTGTCGTATGCCGACAGCCGCAGCTTCGGCCCCCTGGACGACTATATCCGGGAGTTCTATCTCCTCAGCGAGCCGTCCGTGACCGACGTCATGTGCGAAATCGCCTGCGTCAACCACTGCTTCTTCCTGGCGCTTTCCCCAAAAACCGCCTCCAAAGCCTTCTTCGAGGCGTTCCTCGCCGAGCTGGACGCCCTCGGCGTCCCCTTCGAAGTGATGCGTTCGGAGCCCTTCCACCTCTGTGGCGTGCGGTACGACGGCCTTGAGGGGGTAAAGCTGTAGCGCCACCGAACGCAGATGACGGGGTGAACCCCCCTTGTAGCTTCCCCGGCATGGGGAAAATCCATCGAGAGACAGGATCGAACAGACACGATCGGAGGCCCAAATGGCGTATACGGCACTTGAAAAGATGCGAAGGACCAACGCTGGTCGATACGGGTGCGATGTCGGTCCGATGCAGCCGGCGCTGTCTGACGGCGCCAGCGATGGCTATGACCTCAAATCCGCGGCGCTGCGCTTTTTGCATGAAAGATGTGAAAACCTGGGCTTTGACACGGAAATTGAAGAAGAGGAAGCGCGGACGGGCCGGTGTCGCGGAACGAGCCTTGGACCGGGTCAGATTCCATACAACATGCAGATGGATATCAACCGGCTGTGCCTGGAACGCGAATTGGAACGGTTCATCGATTCCGGCGCGACGCAGGATGCCTTTAATGTCTATTACTGCTATCTGGAGATATTTATGGGCAGCTACGGAAAATCCAACCGGATGGTGGAGCTGCTCAGCGAGTACGAGGCCAACGGCAGCGCGCTTTTGATGAAGCATCGGGATCACTATTCCCATTCGGTGTACGTTTTCGTGCTCGGCCTGGCGATCTACGAGACCAATGACAATTTCCGCAGGGCCTTCAATGCCTTCTACCACTTCGATGCGCAAGGGGATGACCCCGGGCAGAACCATGCCGCGGCGAACTTCTTTCTGAAATACTGGGGCCTGACATCGCTGTTCCATGACATCGGCTATCCCTTCGAGCTGACGTTTGAACAGGTCATGGCTTACTTTGGGGCCGATGATGAAACGCGCGGCAGGAACAATCCGTACATCGTCTTCAGAAACATGGAGACCATGACGAAGCTCAGTCCCCGGGCGAGGGAACGCTTCGAGCAAATCTACGGCAGGCGCTTTGACTGCGTCGAGGCGCTGCTGGCTCATGACATCACCCAGAAACTGGGTGCGACCTATGGCTTTACGGAAGACTATCTTGCGAGGCTGTTGGAGAGGAAGCCATCCTCGCCGGAGGATTTCGCTTATTACATGGACCACGCCTTTTTCAGCGCCCTGCGGCTGTACCATGAACTGACGGACGCCATGGGCATCGACGAGGATGACGGCGGGGCGCGTTCGGAAGCGCTGCAATCCGCTCACGTGGATGCGCTGAGCGCCATACTGCTTCACTACGTCGTATACAGGTATTCCATCGCCTTCAGCGACGAGGGAACCAAGCCCAGGCTGACCATGGAAATGTTCCCGCTGGCATGGCTGTTGATACTTTGCGACGAGCTGCAATGCTGGGACCGGACCGCCTACGGGCGGGATTCCAGAACCGAGCTGGCGCCCATGGCTGTGGAATTTGACTTCAGCAATAACCGACTTATCGCCAGATACCTCTTCGACGAGGAGGAACAGGATAAAATCGACGATTACCTGTGGAAATTCGTGGCCTGGAAGCAGGCAGGAAAGCCTGGGAAGGCCCCTGAGCTCAAGGCCTACAGCGACATTGCGGACGAAAACAAGAGCTTTGTCCGCAATATTGAGATGCTCGTCGATACAACCGGCATTCCGCTGATCGTCGCGTGCGACATTGCCCCGGTCAATCGCGGTGTCAAGCACGTCTATCTTTCCGACAGCAGCTTCCTGCACCTGTACGACTTTGCGATGGCGCTGAACGCCCGAT
>JAUNJT010000031.1 GCA_030533105.1 Eggerthellaceae bacterium | reverse complement strand
ACGCGGTCGATGCCCTTCTCGATGATGGCGTTCTTCACGCCTTCCTGGCCCGGGTCGGAGCATGTGTACTTATTGGTTTCGACATAGACGACGCCGGGAAGCGTTCGTGCCATCTCGGCGACGGCTTCGACGTCGACGGTGCCGGCGATATTGCTACCGCAGTAGCAGAGGAAAACTCCGATGCGACTCATCGTGCGTCCTCCTTTCCTGCGTCTACGGCTTCCTTAGCGGCTGCAGCCTCCTTCGCGGCTTTCTCCGCCTTCTTTTTGGCAATGCGCTCTGCAAGCTCGGCCTGTTTGCGCTCCTCTTCAGCGCGTGCTGCGGCTTCCGCTTTCTCGAGCTCGATGGCATCCTGCGCGCGCTTTTTAAGCAACTGCTCAGCAGGATGGAAATGGATATCGATGCCCAGTTCGCTTGCCGCGCCTCCGAATGCCAAGCCGATGAGCTCGGTGAAGTAGTAGCACGGGATATCGAACGGCTCTTTGCCGGCTGCGATACGGGCTTTGTTGATCTCGGCCTCGCGCATGTCGAGGTTCAGCATGCACAAGGGGCATGAAGTGACGATGCAGTCCGCGCCGTTTGCTTGGGCATTCTGGAAGATGCGCTCGATCATGGGACGCGCTTCTTTCGGCACGGCCATTTGCTGGGCGGCACCGCAGCATTCGGTCTTGAAAGCCCAATCGACGGGCTCTGCGCCGATGAGCGCCATGAGCTCGTCCATGCTCTGCGGGTCTTCGGGATCATCGAAATCGCACACCTCGACGGGGCGCACCATGGCGCATCCGTAGTAGCAGGCGACTTTCAGGCAGCGCAGCTTCTTTGTGACCTTGGCGGCGATAGCCTCGCGCGCTTCAGGTTTGGAGAACGCTTCAAGGAGGCTGATCACGTCGGTCGTCGCCTCATAGGGCATATCGATGAGCTCGCGAACCTGCTTTAGGTTCTCAGCGCTCTTGCGTGCGTAGGTAAGGGAGGTGCGAAGCGACTTGTAGCAGCCGGCGCATGCAGCGACCACATCGAGGCCGGGCAGCTTCTGCTCGGCAATCGCCAAGCTGCGTGCAGGCAGTGCCACAGCAAGTTCTGGACTCGTCAGCGCAGCTGCAGAGGTGCCGCAGCAGTTCCAGTCGGGGATATCGACGAATTCGCATCCGATTCTTTGCGCGACGTAGTTCGTCGAGATGGTGAACGACTTACCCGTGGTGTTTGCGGAGCAGCCGGGGAAATTCGCGTATTTCATCATGCCTCACCGCCTTCGCTCGATGCATCGGCGCGGCGTTTGGCATCGGCGGCCAATGCGCGATCGATAAGTGCTGCGACATCTGCACGTCCCTGGGAATTATGGACTGCAACACCGACCATCTTGCGCTTCAGCATTCGGATCGCGTTGCCGGCATCCTGCATCAGATGTCCCGATTTCAGGTTGTACGCGGCAGCGAGGTACTGCTCGTTGGAAATGCCGTGAGACTTGACATTGGCGATGAACGCATCATCGAAGATATCTGCCTCGGGTACGGGTTGCTTGCCTGCATGCTTAGAAGCCAGACGCACGGTGCGCATCGTCGAGCAGATGTCGACGTTTTGCGGGCAACGGGTTGAGCACACGTCGCACTGTGCGCAGATCCATGGGGTCTTCGCGGTTAGAACCGTTTCAAGGTCGCCAAGTTGCAGGAAACGGATGATTTCGCGCGGCATGAGGTCCATGCTCTCGGCAAGGGGACACCCTGCCGTGCATTTGCCGCACTGGTAGCAGTCTTTGAGGTCAACACCGGCCTCTGCTGCAATGGCTGCACACGCCTGCAAGTCCTCGTCGGTGATCGCCGACAGATCTATGGCGCGCATAGCCCACCTCCTCTCGCTGGGCTTCCAAACCCTCGCGCACGCGCGCGCTGAGCGAATCTCAAAGCCCAGTTTTTACTCAAAACTCCTCTTGTTGCCTACTTACGTAGGCAATTGGACATGATATCGGTCGCTGAAATGGTTAAGCAAGGAATAATCGAGGGATGCGCTGCATTATCCCGATTAACGAACGATGCGTTTCTCAGTTCGCCAAATCGGTTCGGGCGTTCCACAAAGCGGCGATGAGATCTTCTACCAAAAAGAACGTATCATCTTCGCCTGGATAGGACGAAAGCACGACGATAAGGTAGTCTTTGCCATCCTTCGAGATAATGCCGGCATCGCCGAGCGCATTGAACTGCACTTCTTC
Organism: Eggerthellaceae bacterium; assembly: GCA_030533105.1. GTDB lineage: Bacteria > Actinomycetota > Coriobacteriia > Coriobacteriales > Eggerthellaceae > SIG42. Next base: position 12,970 of record JAUNJT010000031.1, on the reverse strand, counting down.
CATATCGGCATTCCAACCAGCTTTGTTGATCAACGTGTAACCAGATTCGGAAGCGTTTTTCAGTACGTTGCGGATCATCGAAACATCGGTCTTGCTGAGCCAGTTTTTCAGCTTCGATGCGGATGGGGATGTGCTGGAAACGTAATCGCGCGTATGGAGCCACAACGCCGCTGCCTCACGGGCGCTATAATTCGTCCACCAGTCCGTGAAGCGCCAGTCGTCGCCATCCACTCCTGCATCATCCAGCCAGTCTAGGTATTCGTCACCATCGAAATACATGCGCAGGATGCGGTACGCATCGTTTTCCGAGCGAACGACACTGTCTTCAACGAGCGATTCCAAAGAATGCTCGGTTACGGCATCGTTGAGATAATCGCCATTCTCATCCATGAACGAAAACGCGATGTCTTCCGAGAACTCATCGCTCCATTTGACGAGTCCGGCATCCACTTGTCCTTCGGCAAGATAGCATGCATAGAGTCCCTTGACGGCGCTTGCCGCATAGATGGGCTCATCGATGTTGCATCCGATGCCAGCGCCGGTTTGAAGGTCGATGAGCAGAAAACCGGCGGATGCTCCGAATTGCGTGAGCGAATCATACGCCTCTTCGATAGCTGCACGATGCGAACTCGAAAGCGTTGGCGCGTTGGCGTTTTGGGCGAGGGTGAACGAGAACACGCCATCATCGTCGGGGATGCGTTGCATGCTCGTGTTCGTGAGAAGCACGTTCGCCTTTTCCGCATTGGTGGATTTGTCGTTCATGGCCTGCGATTGGTTGCTGCGTCCAGTTGCGTTCGAGGAATTGTTCTGGCTTCCAATGCAGCGGCTGATTCCGAATACAATGCCGGCAATCACTACTGCTAGCAAGACGAAGAACAGCACGCGGAGATAGAGCGGCGCACGGCTTTTTTGTGCTGATTGCCTGCGGCGTTGTTGAGTTGCCTGCGTTTGCGAACGTGCTTGCTTGCGTGTGCGCGTTTGCTGCGAGGTGCGAGCGCGAGAAGGCCGCCGCACTTGTTGAGATTGCATCGTGTGTGCGTGCGTGTCACGCTCAGATTGCGATGGGCGTGCGTGACGAGCGTGCTTGGGCGTATCCGTGCTATGCGAAGATATATCGCGACGCGATCTTCGCGAATCGTACGGCTGGTCTGTTTTTGGTCTAGTCATCATGCATCACGATACCAGAACGCTCTGCCGTTTATGAGCCGAGCTCGAACGAAAGGGCCAAATACAATCGTTCGCGCGGATTGTCCAAATCGATGTGCGTCAGCTCTATGATGCGTTCCAGCCGGTTCAGAAGCGTCGAACGTGCAACGAACAGTTCTGCCGATGCTGCGGTCGCGTTATAGCGACAGCGCATGAACGTGGAAAGCGTGTGCGCGAGTTCGGTGCCGTGGCTTGCATCATACGCCTCGAGCGTCGTGATGGCCGAATGGCGTACGATGTCAGGTGAAATACCGGCTGTTGCGCGTTCGACCAACCATTCAAGGGCGTAATCGCCGAAGCGGTAGTACCAGTATGTGGGGTTAGTCGCGCTGCCCTGTGCGAGTGCGATATCAGCCTGCTCGCAGGCATTCGATAGTTTCGTCATCTCCGAAAACGGCTTGCTGACGCCGATTTTCGCCAAGTTGTCGCGTGCGGCAACGGGCAGGTTCTGCAAGAACGCGCGCCGTCTGTCCGCTTCCTCGGTTCCGACATCGGTGAGCATATACAGGCAGTTGTTCTCGGTGAAACAGTACGACTGCGGAAGCGAGAGTTCGAAGCGCCGCGCTAAGTAATCGAGCTCGGACTCATTCTCATGCGTGAAACTTCGCTCGATGCGCAGCACCGAATAGCTGGTGTGCTTGCTGTGCCCATCGGCAATCAGCGCGGCAGCCAGGTTTGCAGCGCCCGCCGCATCGCCTTTGAGTGCGCCGCGAAGCGCTCCGCGCACGCGGCTCGAGCCTGATGACGGTTGGTCGAACGAACCGAGGCGTGCATACATCTCTTCGATGAATGGGCTTAAGTAGTTCAATAGAAACAGCGTGAAATTTGCTCCCAATGAAGTTCCATCATGGCTCATGATAAGCGTGCCAACGAGTTCATCGTCTGCGAAGATGTTCTTCATGAGCAGATCGGTCGAGCCGGGAATCGTAAACGGGTTATGACTTTTGCGCCTTTTCCGATACGTATGCGATGCCATGAACAGGTCGATGATTTCGGCCTCAAGCTGTTCGGACTCTCGGTTCGAGTCACTCACCCAGGAGCTGCCGTCTGCGCCAAACGTTTTGCCGTCTTCGTCTTGCTTGCCGGGCTCAGCCTGACACACGATGCGGAACTGTTCGTCGATCAGCGCGCATTTGCAGCCCATCGCTTCGGCGCACGCGTCCAGCATTGCTTGGAAGCCTGCATAGCTCGTAACGTAGGCGCGTAATTGCGCATCAAGACGCTCGTTGCGTACGAACACGTCCAGCATGGAGTTGTAAAGTTGTCGGAAGGTGACATCGCCGCGTACCCAGATGACCGAGAACCCGGCATCGCGTGCGGCCATGGCGGATGCCGAGCCCGTGCACACGAACAGAGCATTCTTTGCGCGCAACCCGCGTGTCGGATGTTCGTGGTCGGGTACGAGCACCGTATGACCGCTCATGTCGACAGTGTCGTCGTAGAGGATCGGGTAGTCGACGAGCGCATAGCGCGAGATGCTGACGCTTGCGACATCGTCGAATCCCTGTGAAAGGAAGTACTGAACCGCGAATCCGTCGAGCTTCATGAGGCCTCCATCCCCTGTGCCGCAAAGCTGCGTACGTGTAACACTACAAATTGTAGTGCCAAACAGTCAATAATTGCAATTATAGAGTATATCCAATCGCATTATCTACCCGTACTATCAGCATATAGCCTAATGAAACGCCAGAAGAGGGGCCTGGCTCGTTAGGAAATCCGAACAAGCGCGCATTGCGCAAATCGCCCATCATTTATTTCGTAAGCTTGGAGGCAAGGGGGTTATCATGCTTACAGCAAAAGAGAATTTACGTCAATCGATTTTACCTGATGGCAAACCGGATCGCTTCTCCAACAACTATGAGGGCATGTACCTCATGATGCATCCATGGATCATGCATTCGGGCGCATTGCTCATGCCCGGCGACTACGGCAAGGTCAATGCGTGGGGCGTCACGATGGACTTCCCGGAATATGTGCCTGGTGCATTCCCAGTGCATAAGCCCGAGACGATCGTCTGCAAGGATATCGAGACCTGGTTCGATTATGTTAAGGCCCCGAGCCTCGATTTCCCAGAAGCTGAGTGGGAAGTGTTCCAGCAGCAGTACGAGGAAGTCAATGCGACTGGCAAAGCCTATGCAGCTCCGATTTACGTTACCGGATTGTTCGAGATGACGCATTACCTGTGCGCCATCGACGATGCTCTTGTGTATTACCTCACCGAGGAAGAGAGCATGCAGGACATGATCAAGTACCTCACCGAGTTCGAGCTGAAGGTTGCAGAAGGCATCTGCGAGCATCTGCATCCCGAGATGCTTTTCCATCATGACGATTGGGGTACTGAGAACAATTCGTTCCTGCGTCCTGAAGTGTTCGCCGACTTCTTCGTCGAGCCGTACAAGGAAGTGTACGGATACTATAAGGATCACGGCGTTGAATTCATCGTCCATCATAACGACAGCTATTCCGCGAACCTCGTGCCGTACATGATCGAGATGGGCATCGATGTGTGGCAAGGCGCCATGGCGAACAACGATACCCGTGGCATTCTCGAGCGCTATGATCACAAGCTCGCAATCATGGGCGACATCGACAACAAGTTCATCGACTTCGATGGTTGGACTCCCGCGGATGTCAAGCGCGTCGCGTACGAGCATCTTGACGGCTATAGCCCCAATGGCTACATCCCGTGCATCACGCAAGGTGGTCCGGGTTCCACGTTCAGCGGCACCTATGTCGAGCTGATGAAGTACATCGATCAGTACAACACCGAGAAATACGGCTTCACGCAGCAAGAACTCGAGGATGCTCGCCTCGAGCCGCAAATCCTGTTCGGCTAAACGTCGAAATCCTCGCAAACCCAATGCGAAACGAAGGGCGCCTTTCGGGGCGCCCTTTTTAGCGGTATGGGGTTATTTCACGCGCAGGTCATCGAGGCTTACGTTCGAGGCAAGGACGTCTAGATCGATGAAGCCCTCGAAGCTCTTATAGCCTTCCAGCTCGCCGCGTCCGCTATATTGCAGAACGCTCCATTCGTTTCCCCAACTGAGCCAATAGGGCGAATACAGGCTTGAAGCCCACAGGCGGTGTTCGCCGAAGCTATCCTTGAGGAAGTCCTTCCATAAGTCGCTGCCGGTATAAATCATCGGCTGCACTCCATAGGCGGCTTCGATGGCATCCATGAATGCGGAAAGCTCGCGGATCACGTCTTCCTTCGCGGGCTGATTGCTCTTCTTGTCGGCATACCATTCCACATCGACGACGGGAATGAGCATGCCGTCGTATGCGGGGACGGTTGCGATGAAATTGGCTGCTTGCGTTGCTCCAGGCGAATCGAACGAGAAGAAATGATATGCACCAGCGGGAAGCCCGCTTGCCTGAGCGTTCGCCCAGTTCTCTGCGAAGCGTGAATCGACGTGCGAGGAACCTTCCGTTGCCTTGATGAAGATGAACTCGATGCCTTGGCTTTTTAAGGTATCCATATCGACATCGACTTGGTATTCCGAAATATCCACTCCTTGAATTCCGTTGCGCAAGAAGGGCTCATTCGGGTTGATGACCCTGGCTTTGACTAATCCGACGAGTACGGCGAGCACTACCGCGAGGATGGCGATGATGAGAAGAATCGCCTTCAAAACGCGATGCGGTTTCTTTGTTTGTGAGGCGTGCTGTGCCATTACGTCAGGTTCCTTGGTTGCTTGCGAGACTAACGCATTATACATGGCGCGGGTTCCGCCCTGCTCGGATTTGCGAATGCGGGCATATGCATCGACAAAAAACCAGTATCAACAGGATGAGTTGCGTTGCGAAATGCCAGAAATGCAAGTAATCTACGAGCATCATATTAAAGAAGCGCGCATGTGCGTGCAAAGGGGAAGCCGATGGCGAAGAAACAGTCCAAGAAGGGAAAAACCAACGCAGCGAAGAGATCTGGCGCATCAGAGCCGTTAGCGGCGCTCTACAATCTGGATGCGGGTACGCTTCGGGGCGATGCCGTGCGTGCGGTGCTTGACGGGCAGGGCATCCGCATAAAGACCGTCTCGGCTGACTCCCTCGGCAACCCCGTCGGCGCAATCGTGGGCATTGTGGGGTTTCGGCATCTTGGCAAGCCATTCGAAGGGCAAGCGCCTGAAACAGAGTTCATGCTGCTTCATAACGTGAAAGGGGAGCGGCTCAGCGCGCTGCTTACCGCCATGCGCGAGGCCGATGCGGTGGTGGACTGCAAAGCGCAGGTCACGCAGTATAATCGCGTGTGGCCGTTCGCAATGCTCGTAAGCGAGGTATCTCGCGAGCATGAGTCGATGAACGCCGCCGACGCTGAAGCGCCCATAGAAAACGATGGGGAAGAGTAGGAGCGAGGCATGCATCTTTACGGACAGAATTATCGCCCGCCATTCGAGGCGCAATCGCTCCTTTTACAGGTAACTACCGGTTGCTCGCACAATGCATGCTCGTTCTGCGCAATGTATCGCAGAACGCCGTATACGGAATCCCCGCTTCATGAAATCGAAGCCGATCTGTATGAGGCCGCCCGTTTCCGTCCGAATGCAACCCGTGTGTTTTTGGAGAACGGCGATGCGTTCGGGCTGCCTGCACAACGCTTGCTCGAGGTTGCCGAACTCATCCATAAGTACTTGCCGAACGTGACGACCATCGGTGCGTATGCGTCCATCAAAAACATCATCCCGAAAACCGACGAGGAATTAAAGCAGCTTGCCGAGGCGGGTTACGCGCACTTGAACATCGGTGTCGAATCCGGCCTCGATGATGTGATCGCGTATCTGAAGAAGGGCACAACGCTATCTCAGGCCCGCGAGCAGATGCATCGTTTGAATGCGGCGAACCTGCCATTCAACGTGAATATCATCTTTGCGTCTGCCGGTCCGAATCGCATCGAGGAACATGCTGCTGCATGCGCGGCGCTTGTGAATGAAGTACAGCCTAAGCTCATCGCAGTCTCGCCGATCCACGCGGACCCCGGTACACCGCTCTTCGACGACATCGCGTCCGGTGCATTCAAGGAATGCACACTGGGGCAGTACGTGGAAGAGGAGATTTTGTTCGTCCGTCAGCTCGAGCTGGAAAACGATTGTGGCTTTTTCGGACAGCATGTGTCGAACCCGGTGAAAGTGGGTGGCATCCTGCCACGTGATAAGGGCAAATTGATCGAGTGGCTCGAGGCAGGGCTTGCAGCCATGCCGCAAAAGCTACGTGACTCGCATCCGCGCAAAGGTGCGGAAGGGCGTCCGCTGTATGCGTGATGCTTGAATGACGGCATTTACAAGGTGATCTCTTGGTCGACCCGAAAGACAGAAAACAGACATCTGAAGATCTCGAAGACGAGCGTCGTCCGCATACCCGTGCGCGCGTTGTGAATGCCGTGGCAGCATGCTTCATCATGCTTTTGTTCCTCGTGCATGCCTGTCTCGGTACGCTGAAGCTCTACTGGCCAGACATGCCGAGCAGCTTGGAATTCATCGTGTGGTTCGGTGTTGCCGTCATCGTATTCCATGTGATTGCGAGCATCGTGACTACCTACGAGATGTGGACCGATACGGTACGTCCGCCCAGCGACCGTAAGAAGCGACATCAGGTTTTAAAGTGGGTTACCGGCGTGCTGCTCGCGTGTTCAATCGTGGTGCACCAGCTGTGCGTCGCGCAATTGCTGCCGCCTGCCGCAGTCGATACGCTGACCTTGCCTGCGCTGATCGTGACGGCGATTCTTTTGTGCTGGCATTTGTTCGTCGGTGCCAAATCGCTCACGCGCGATTTGAATCTACGCGGTGCGCTCCGCACGCCCCTGCGCGTGATGTTCATCGTGATCACCGTGGTCGTGTGCGTAGCGGTTTTCTTGCTAATCATGAGGTAAGATTGCTTAGGGCAAACCAAAAGGAGGGGGATCCGCGTTGACCGCGAAAAAAGAACGTAAGCTGACCGATGCCGAGATACGGCGTTTGGAGACATTCAACGCAACCTGCGATGAGCTTGCATCGCAAGGCTATAAGCGCGTTGGCCTCGAAGTCGGCATCCTTTTCGCCAATATCGTGGCTATCGTTGCGGTCATCGTGCTGTTCTTCGCTTTGCTTCCGCTATTCAGCATGGCGCATCCTGAAGCCGAGATCTCGCTTTCCCTGGGAGGATTCTTCGCCGTTATCGTCGTCTTCCTTGTTCTGATTGTCGTCCATGAGCTGATCCATGGACTGACGTGGAGCTTCTACGCTCCCCGCGGTTTCAAGGACATCGAATTCGGCATCATGCGCGATTCCTTCACACCGTATTGCACCTGCAGCGCACCGCTTCAAAGGGGTGCCTATATCACAGGTGCGTTGATGCCACTCATCATTCTTGGAATACTCCCTATTGTCATTGCGTTCGTTATAGGGTATGTGCCGCTTCTGTACATCGGCATCTTCATGACCGTTTCAGCGGCAGGCGATGTGCTGATCGTCTTGAAGGTTCTGCGCTACAAGACGACTGCGAGCGATGTGCTCCTATACGATCATCCTACCGAAGCGGGCAGCGTGATTTTCGAACGCTAAAGGTTGTGAGCGGTATTTCATGAAACGGTATGCCAAATACATCATCCTAAATGCCATCGCAATCGTGGCGACGGGCATCATCATCTACTTCGGACGCCAGCAGGTGCCATCATGGACGATCCTTCCTGAAATCGTGTGGGTCGTCGTCGTGGTGGCAGCGAACCTTGTCCTGATCATGCGCGAGCCACGCGATCTGCGCTATGACCTGTCGCGTGCACGTCGGAAGAGCCCTTATGCGGACCAGCTCGAGTCTATCGAAGAAGCGTACTGCGAGGTGCTCGCGAAGGAGCAGTTCTTCGCCAAGAAAGATTATCAAGGTCCGATTTCCGAGGCATATTCGCTCATCAAAAAGCAGGTTGAGAGTAATGTGATCTCGGCGCTCGACATCGCAGACACGCATCATGCGGGCATGTCCGCGAACTCGCGATATATGGATGAGTTGGAGGAGTATTCCGAACAGCTCGTGGAAAAGCAGGATCGTCTTGTCGAGCAGGCGATTCGCCTGCGGAGCATGAAAGATGACGTCGATACGTCGTTTGTGACCGACTACATCCAGGCAATGGACGCAGTGTTGGAAAGTGATGATCTGACCTACGACGCGGTCGCTGCGAAATATGCACAGGCGAAGGAGGACGATGATGACTAGCTCCTCCAGAAGACCGCTCTTGTCGTGGCGCGCGAAAGCCATACTAGCCCTCATCGTCTTCGTCGTTCTGCAGATTCTCGTGGTGCGTTTCGCGGTTGCCGATCGCGTTCCTCCCACGATTACCACGAAAGATGCGACCATCCAATACGGTGAAACCTTCGAGATATCTCCTTTCGTCCGTGTTAATGACGATCGCTCGGAAGCAACCATCACGGGTCTTTCCGTTGACCCCAATGCAGGGGTGACGGTGTCGGACGATTTGAAGACCATGACGTTCCAGAAATCTGGCACGTATACGATTACCGTTTTCGCTGAGGACGAAAGCGGCAACACCGGCACTGGCGAACTCAAGGTGACTATGGAGCCGCGCGTACAGGAGGTTCCCGATCCCAGCCAGGTTGAAGGTGGCGGTGCCCAGCCCGACGTCACGCCGTTTCCCATACCTGACCGTACCGTGATTCCCGGCAACGGCCTTGACGCATCGCAGGGCAGTTTCGTCGTGGGTGAGCAGGTGACTGCAGGTCTTTACAAGCTTATCGGCACGAGCGAGAAGCACGGTCGTGTGGATTACGGTTCGATTCGCGTGGTCTCGCACATGATGGAGGGTCTCGACGTCGATATCGCGATTCTCGATGCGCTGATCCTCAATGGTGATTTCTACGGCTCCAAGTGGGTGTATCTGAGCGAAGGCATGGAGTTCGAACTCGATCCAGGCACGGTTATGGTTGCCGAGGACGATGTCCCCGAAACGCTGTACTCGCAGGTGCATCTCGATGGCATGTATTGCGCAGGCGTCGATATCGAACCGGGCAAGTACCTCATTCAAGCGAAGCAGTCTTCCGAGCAGGATGCCGGGCATTGGTACACGTCCGAGCTACTGGATTTCGTGTATTACACCTACCTGCAGGACATGAAGATCGGCTCAGTCGCATACGCTGATGAAACCGGCGAGGGCGACGAAGTATGGGTGTACCGCGGCCAGTTCTTAAGAATCGAGTCCTGCATCGCTACGAAGATTTCGTAACGCGCATTACGCGATCCGCCAAAACATCATGCCGTTGAAGATCAAGGGTTTTTAAGAAATCCTAGATTGCTCGGTCGAAATACAGGGAAATCTCGGTGCCGACAGCGAAAATGCCCATGGCATACTTTCCCTCGTTGCTCGACTTGATGATGAATGCAGTCCAAGTTGACGCACTGTCCGAGCCCGACATCTTCAAAGACATCTCGTAAGCCCCGACAAGCTCCGTGCTCGTAGATTCAGGCCATTGCTCTTTCGGAATGGTTGCCCATGAGCCGGTGAGGGTGATGTCGCTGCCCAGTTGAATAGATGCGCTGCCGTTCTTGTCGATGGTGGCGTTTCCGTTTGTGTTCTGCACGATGCCGGTAGACTCATCGGTCTGTATGGAGTTCAGGTTCCATTTTCCAACGATCGGGTCGGGTGAGCTCGAAGAGCTCGAACCACATCCTACCAGCGCGACGGACAGCGAGAGAACCATGGCAAGCCCCAGGACTTGGAGCACACGGATAGGCTTGACGTTCTTGAACATGCGAACTCCTTTTTCAGACGAAATCAAAAGAGCGGTTTGCCCTGCATATGGATTATAAACCATCCGCTAAATCAGCACGCCGTTGCAGTGGTCGATCTCGTGCTGGATGGCTTGGGCGACGCGCCCGGTGAATTCTTTCATGCATGAGCGCATCAGCGTGTCCTCGTATCCTACGGTGATGCGCTTGAAGCGCTTCGTAGTGCGCAGGCCTTCAAGTGACAGGCAACCTTCCTGCGTTTCGTACTCGCCGTATGAGTGGATGAGGTAGGGGTTCAGCATCACGAGGGTCGTGCCGTCATCATCCACGACCGCGATGATGCGCTTACGTTGCCCGATCATGTTCGCTGCCATGCCGACGCAGGTCGCACGATGCGCCTCCAACGTATCAACCAGATCCTGCGCGATGTCGAGATCGCTTGCGTTCGCATCGGCGCTCGGCTGCTGCAAGAACACCTGCATTTTCATGATGGGACGGATCATGCTACTGCTCCGTGTCGTCGGGCGTTTCATGATGCGAGATTTGAGAAAGCGCATCTTCGATAACGCCGAATTCGCCTGCGCGTGCTTGGCGGGCGGCTTTCCGAATGTTCTGGCGCGTTTCGAATGACGTGAGCGAACCGTCCTCGATGATTTCCTCATCGGTATATCCCAACGAGCGGCAGAACGCGACCATCTGCGTGCGTCCGTGATACAAAAGCCACTCATGCCACAGTGCGAAATACACCAATGCCGTATCGGCGATCAGATTGATGAACGGATCGAAATCCGTGAAGAATGCGACTGCTGCGATGAGCACGCATGTACCGATGCGGCCGAGGATGAATCCGATCGAATAGTGGTATTGGGGTTTGTTGAATAGACCCATCAAGAACGATGTGAGCAAATACGCGATCAAGCATATCGTCAGCATGAGGCTTTTTGGCAGGAATGCGACTTCCTCCATGGGCATGTATTCGAGCGCCACAGTGAGGTTGCCGATGATGAAGATGATCCAACCTGTCAGCGTGAGATACGCCATGCCGTCGGTTTCCTTGTGGTGGTCGAGCATGTTGTCGTGCTCGTATATGTAGATGAGGAACAGACCCACGACCAACGCGAACACGAAGATCGGATACACGAAGCCTTCCACGTCGGTCATGAATGTGGCGATTGCCACGATGGTCTCGCCGAATGCGACGATCGTCAAGAGAGCGCAGCGTTCGACGAGGTGGCCGAACCGAGAGGTCTTGCGTCTATACGAACGCATTTGCGTGAAGACGCCGACACCGAAGATGAGCGCTACCCACGAAACGATGATGCTTGCTGTGCCGTCGAGCAGCGCGGCGATCACGCACACGACAAGCTGCACGCCGAGTGTGGCGATCGTGGCGTTCATGATGTGCTTGTCATCGTCATCGAGATTGGTGTAGCGCATGCGCTTGATGGTCCAGTGAACAAGAAGATTCGCAAGGATCAGCGCCCAGGCTATGTTGAAAGTGAACGCTGCGTTTTCCCAGTCGTCCTGGATGCCATTTGCAAGGAAGTACAAAAGGAACATGCTGATGAACAGGCATACGTTGTCGGATGCCGAGCGGTCGCCGTAGCGATTGAGGAGGAAAGTCGTGAAGAACCACACCTGCAGCACGACGAGGTATGAGAACGTGAAGACCAACCACGTGTTCAGGTCGAAGAAACCGTCGTGCACGTGATGCATGAGCGAGGTGATCACGCTGATGCAGTACACGAAGATGAGGTCGTAGAACAACTCGATATTCGAGACGCCTTCGACTGCTTGGAAGATCTTCTTCATAATGGCGCGCCCTTCGTGTGGCCTACTTGACCAAAGGATAACGCTTCAGCGGTTTGGCGATCATGCTGCGCACGACCTTGAGCGTGTTTTCCCACTCGGCGAGGCAGATGCGTTCTTCGGGCTTGTGTTCGTCGTAGAAGCCGACGCTCAGGTTCACACCGCTCACGTCCTGACAAAGCACCTGGATATCGGTGCGGCCAGTGCTTTCTGAGAGCGCATAACCGGTTTCATGCTCCACGAGTTCGGTGAACCCGCGCGGCACGCGCAGCTGGTAGGTCTTGTAGTCGCTTGATCCTTGACGGTCGAGCTGCACCATGAACGTATGCGCGTTGATTTGCGCGAACAATTCAGGGTTGCTTTCCTTCAGGAAATGCGAGCCAATCTGTCCGTGCTCTTCGCCGTCGAGCAACAAAAGCGAGTGACCGCTTTTGCGCAACAGCCACAGCATCGCGCATCCCGCACGGTCATCTGCACCGATGCTGCAGGCGGAGTTCTCGCCATGGTAGAAGCCGTCTTCGAACACGACGGTCTGCTCGACGGGCTCGTGGTCGTATGCGGTATCGAACACGGTGTCGGCATGCGCGACCAAAACGCAACGGTCCTTACGCGTGCCGGGCACGAACAAATAGCCCTGCCGGCCTTCTCCATGCGATTCGATGGCACCTGGGAGCGTCCTGAACAAGGCGAATACCGAATTTGGCGATGAAATGGGCATGTTGAGCATGCGTTCGAGAACCCACTGGTCTTCGGAGATCATCTCGATTGGCTCCCATGTCACACCGCGCATGGCGCACAGGCTCTTCATCATCGTTTCGTATTCGATGTAGAGGTTCTGGCGCGGTACAGCCGAATTGAGTTTCGTTGCGCGCCGACGCTCGCCCGCGTAGTCCCTGAAGTATCTGCGATATTGACGTACGAGCATGCCGCCCGACATGCTGTTGACGACCTCGAGGTCGTACGCGCCGCGGTTGCAGCCGACGGCGAATCGTTCGAGATCAGCTATGTAGGGTTTGATGAGCTCAGTGCGTTTATCAGGGTGCGCTTGTAAAAGCCGCTCGAAATTCTCATGTTCGCGGCGAAGCGCCGCGAAATCCGTGAGCGTTGCACGGATGTTCTCCTGCTTCGTTTGCTCCTCGGTAGCCTTCTTCGTCTGCGCGGATGTGACCACGAACACGATGACGGCAACGGCGAGGCTCAAAAACGCGACGACGAAATTGGCGAAGTCCATATTTGCGAAATCCAT
>JAUNJT010000198.1 GCA_030533105.1 Eggerthellaceae bacterium | reverse complement strand
GGAAGCGATCTGTGTGCTGGTTGGTGGCATCTTCGCGCCAGAGCATCTGCTCCGCATCGCGTACGACGGGCTTGTCGCGCTCGATTCGCCCGATGATGTAGTCGCGCAGGTCTTCCCTGCCGATATCCAGTAGAGGCCGCGCCACCTGGCCGTTCAGGTACAACATCGAGCGGAAGCCACCCGGCCCCGTGCCCACGATCGAGCGCATGTAGAAGTTCTCGATGCGGTCGTCGGCGGTATGGGCCACGAAAATCCTGCCACTGGAGACAGGCACGCCAAGGTCGCGGCATGTATCCGAAAGCACCTCGCGGGCTGCGGCATAGCGCTCGCGACGCGCGATGGCCTCGATGTTTCCGCCTTCGGCCTGGGCTATGGCCGTTATATCCACCTCGACCGTTGCCAATTCGATCTGCAAGAGCTCGGCTAGGTTGGCCACGAACGCAGCATCCTCGTCGGCATCTGCACCGCGTAGCTTGTGGTTCACATGCAAGATGGCCAGTGGGCCGAGAAAGCCCTCCTCGTGCAATTCGGCGGCAATATAGGCTAGCGCCGTGGAATCCGAGCCGCCCGATACCATGAGCAGCGTCGGAGCATCAAGTCCAACCATGTCATGTGCGCTTATGGTTCTTCGAGCGCTTTCCACCACGTCCATCGTCCACCGTCCTTTCGCGCCTTCCCACCTTACCGCAACCAGGCGCGCAAAGCAAAACATGGAGATAGAGCCTGCAAACCTTAGCTAGCGCCCGAAATCACGAACGGAAGAAGTCAATGATGCGCGCAATCGCGGCATCCATCTTCTTCGGATCGTGGAAGCGATGGTCGGCACCATCCACGGCAACGAACTCTATGACGTTGTCCTCAGCGAACTGCTTCGCGACATCGAAGGAGACTATCTCGTCAGCAGTGCCGTGTATGATCAGGATGTCGTCGGCGTAATCGAAGTACTCGCGCGACAACAGGTCAAAAGACACAAGCTCGTCCATGAATTCGGGGCTAATGCGCACTTTCCGATCGAACCCGATGAGGACAGGTTTGCCCGCTTCGAGCTTGGCCGCGTCCTCCGCCGTCATAATCACGTCCACAAGGGCACGGTGCATTTCAAGCGCCGGACAGCGCAACGCCACCTTGCGAAATGGATTTCCGTTCTCGGCCAGGTACTTCAAGAGCAAGTAGCCTCCAAAGCTGACGCCATATGCGTACAGCTCGTCGGTCTCAAAGCGCGATTTCGCGTATTCCGTCACCAAACGCAGGTAGGTTGCGCATTCGTCCAACACCAGGTTCTTGCGCGCATCCTCGCCATGGCAAGGCCAATCGAAAACGATGACCGCAGTCCCCTTCCACTTGGCAACCGCCCGCTGCGCGAAGGTTTCGTATGATGTGCTCTCCTTCGAACTTGCAAACCCATGGCAGCACACGACCGCACGCTTCACTGCATCCGGATCGTCGCAGTACAGTTTGCAGCGGATAGAGCACCCTTGCTCGTTAATGTCGAAATACTTCTGCATGATCCCACCTAGCAACTAAACGCTGGTCACTTCCCTCCGGAGCAATCGATTGCCTGGGAGGAAAGTGATTATCGCATCATTAATCATATCCATATCCAGGCGAGATATGCGCTGGATCGTATACGCGATAAAAATCATCTTCCAAAGCGATGACGGCGCCAACCGCCTCGTACTCCCTCTTCAAATCATAAGCCTCATCGT
>JAUNJT010000030.1 GCA_030533105.1 Eggerthellaceae bacterium | reverse complement strand
GAAATCGTAGAGGTCTTTCGTAGCTTCGCGGAAATCCTCGTAAACCTCTTCGGCAATGCCCTCGTCTACAAGAAGTTCGAACTCAAACGGCTGGCCCTCTTCGTCGAGCTCGGTCACCTCTAAGATGATAACCTGACCCGAGGAGCCAGCAGGAGCATCATCTGTCACGGGGAAGAAGAACCCATAGCGGCGATCCTTATGCAGGATCAACCCGAGGAATTCCAGCTCGACAAGCTCCCCCGCCTCATCTTGGAAGGTGAATGTGACCCCCTCTTCAACTGGAGGGCAAAAGTTCGGTGCACTGCCTTGACGCATGGAAACCTCCTAGCTGACGAAGTTCTTTTCGAGATTTGCAAGTTCCTCAGGGGTGTTCGCATTGATGAAACATCCACCCATGGGCTCGACTTTAAGTACCATCTCCTGCGTGAACGGGAAGATGTTCACGCGATCGAAGAATGCCTGTGCCGTCTTCGACCCCGTATCGATTGTTTCCTTGATAATCGGCAAGCATTTGCTTTTGCGATAAACGGAATGGAACGGCTCGTATCCGTGTTTGTTGACTGGAACAACCGCATCACTGCCGTGCGCACCCATCACGGTAGACTCTGCCACGACGAGTGCGGGACTCGCGAAAACCATGTCGCATGCTACAACCGCCACATGATCGTATGATGCAGCGTTCAACGCCGTGTACAAGCCTGGCAAGGCTCCGCGGAAATCATATGCGTCGCGAACCAAGCGAATCGCCAATTCGGGATACTCTTCTTGCAGAAACGTCAGATTCTGCGGTTCGTTGGTGGTGATGACAATCTCGTCTGCAGCAGGGCTGAGGCGCTCAACAAGACGGCAGATAAGAGGACGACCCGCAAACGGCACGGTGGCCTTGCTGCGGCCCATACGGCGGCTCTCGCCGCCTGCTTGTATGACCACGGTGATGCGCGGACGGACAAACCGCTCATCAACGAAGTTCGCCAATGAAACAGTATCATCGAGTGCGAATGCTGGAATGCCATAGACTTCAGCTGCCTCGATGGCACTCGGGATATCCGTGACAACGGCAACGGTATCGCCCGTGGGCACTTTCTCATTCGGCGCAAGATCCTTAGAAAGCTGCGTGAAATCAGCGCCTAGGGGCCACCCCTCGCGAGCACCGCGCACAAACGCCTCCGCAACCTTCGCATCGGACGCGTTAGCAGCACGCATGATCTCGATGGTCGGCAGACCGCTCTTGCGATAGCCTTCCACGATGACCACATCGTGATTGGGCATGCTGCGGACCAATTCACTGCACTCGAGTTCTCCCTCGAGCGTCTTAATACGAGCTAATTGCCCAGGAGCGGCGATTATCGTCTCACTTGCTCCAGCTGCGCGATGGCGATACGAATCCTTGCCAGGATAATCGATATCGAAGCCATTATGGCTATGATGCTTGATGCTTCCAACATCGTGGCCGCGTTTGACCAATTCGGCAATAAGCCGCTCGATGCATGTCGTCTTTCCTGAATTGTGACGACCGACTATGGCAACTGCTGGACTTGGTCTGTCCATGTTCTTCTCTCCTGTATACGATGTGCGCAATAACGCTGACTCGGCACATCGCTTCGCGCCTAAAACCGTACCGCAGATGATACACGGAATATTCCATTCGTGCATCCTGTAAGAACGATTTAAGGCACTATGTTCCCCAAGCGAAACAACCTAGAGCGGATGCCGCGCCTCCAAGGCTCTCCCAAGCGTAACCTCATCGGCAAACTCGAGATCCCCACCGACAGGCAAGCCGCTTGCGGGACGTGTAACCGTAATGCCGAGCGGCTTGATGAGCCGCGCAAGATATGCAGCCGTGGTTTCTCCCTCGACGTTAGGGTTCGTCGCGATGACCACTTCCGTTACCTCTTCGCTCGCGAGACGCTTCATGAGCTCGGCAATACGAAGGTCATCGGGACCGATACCTTCCATGGGAGAAAGAGCGCCACCAAGCACATGGTACACACCGGAGAAAACCGCGGTACGCTCGATAGGCGGAATATCGCGTGGCTCGCTGACGACGCAGATGACGCTTGCATCACGTTGCGGGCTTTCGCAGATTTGGCACATGTCATCTTGCGCATAATTGAAGCATCGGCTGCAAAAATGCACCGTGTTCTTCACCTCGACGATTGCGTCAGACAGACGCAGCACTGTTGCACGATCGCTATTGAGAATCCAATATGCAATGCGTTGAGCGCTTTTAGGTCCAATGCCAGGAAGACGCTCAAGCTCGTCGAGCAAGACCTGAATGGATGGAGCAGCGTACATCAGCGCCCCCTAGAAACCAGGAATGCCCATGCCACCCGTAACTGCGTTCAGGCGCTGAGCGCTGATTTCATTCATGCCACGCAGGGCCTCATTGACCGCTGTGCAAACCATGTCTTGCAGCATCTCGACATCGTCTGGATCGACGGCACTTGGATCGATTGTCAGGCTAACAAGCTCCAAGCTACCATTCACAGTCGCCTTCACGGCACCGCCACCGACGCTGGAATCATACGTGAGCGTCTTGATTTCTTCCTGAACGCGATTGAGCTCAAGTTGGGCCTTCTGAGCCTGCTTCATCAGTTTCTTCATATCAACCATGGTTATACTCTCCTATCCTTTACGAACGCACGCCATATAGCGGTTCGCTAATTCCATTGCTCTATCATCACGCCATCGCCGAAGAGCGATAGCGCATCTTTCAAATCCTCTAGCTCATCCTGAGATGCATTATCAGGTTCCTCGGCCTGCCGTGCAGAAACGTCTTCAAATCGAGAGGGTTCAGGCGACCATTCCCCGTACGCATCGAGCGGAACGATATCGTCATCGAAAGAAGGAGCCTCATCGATTATCGGCGGATTCGCGTTGGCAGCAGGATTCACCGTAGCTTGCTGGGTTGGAACTTCCAGAGAGACCTTCGTTACCGCGGAATCATTATGCTTAGTATTTTCTGCGCGCACGGGTGTAGCAACGGATCCCGTCACCGGCTGTGATGCGAATGAGGCGGCTCCTCGGGAAGCTTCCTTCGGTAATTGCGTATACGCGAATGACAGCGGTGCCGCGAAAGCTTGTGCGATGGCTTTTTCAACCACGGAACTCGCCTCAGGCTTTTGGAATGCCTTGAACGCGAATTCGCTCTCAGCCGGGAATCCGATCGTCAGCGATGCTGTTTGAGCATCGTACGTTGGTTTAGTGTTGAGAAGGAGTACATGATAGGCTGCCTTCTCCTTCTTGATAAGGGCGAGCGCAGCTTGCCAAAAGCGCTGCAGCGCGGCAGGGTTCGTCAAGTCATATGCACCTTGCTTAGCATTAGACGCGCTCGATACGGTAACTGGCTGTTCGCTTTCCTTTGGAGCTCGCGTGGCTACCTGAGCAACATCTTGCTCTTTGGATACGCTCGCAACCGGTTTCACGGCAGCCTGATCGGACGCAACAGCATCGACAGGCTTTGCTTCTTGCTTAACTGCAGGCGCTTTCTTCTCAACCGGAAGGTCAACGCCGGTTACAGCGCGTTGCGCAGCCGACGCATCCTCAGGAATGGCATGCGTTGGCATTGCAGCGTAACCCGCCTCAAGCGCTTCGATGCGTGCAGCTAAAGCTTCGAGCGATAAGTCTGTTTGCGGACGGATCATACGCGTCAAGGCGATTTCAAACGAAAGGCGTGGATTCGTCGAAGTCTTTAAGTCGGCAATCGTGTCACCAAGCACGCCCATGAGGAAAGTGAGGCGATCGGCTCCGAAAAGCGGCAGCACCGACACAAGCTCTTGACGCGTCTCCTCGTTGATCTCGAGTGACACCGACTCACCTGCTAAAGAAAGCACATATAAGTCACGCACGCGTTCCGCAAGATCGCGTACGAATTGCGCGAGGTCGGAACCTGTTTCCAAGAAATCGGCTACCCATGTGAAGCATGCCACGGCATCACGTGTACCGATTGCCTGCAGGATACGCACCATATCGCTTGAAGCAATGGAGCCCAACAGGCTCTCAGCACCTTCAAGGGTCACCTTGCCGCCCTCGTAGGCGATGAGCTGTTCAAGAGCGGTCAGCGCGTTGCGCATTCCGCCTTCCGCGCGGTGTGCAACTAAATCGAGCGCTTCACCTTCGAACTCGACACCCTCCGCCATGCACACGGCACCCAATCGGCTCACGATGGCCTCATGTGCGATGCGACGGAAATCGAAGCGCTGGCAACGCGAGTGGATGGTTTCGGGAACTTTTTGAGGATCGGTGGTGCATAGGATGAACACAACATGCGATGGCGGTTCCTCGAGCGTCTTGAGCAACGCGTTGAATGCCGCCGTCGAGAGCATATGCACCTCATCGATGATGTAGATCTTGCGCTTGCCACGCGTTGGAGCGAACTGCACGCGGCCGATGATCTCCTCGCGCACATTCTCTACGCCCGTACGGCTCGCCGCATCCAGCTCGTACACATCAGGATGCTCACCTGCGGCGATAAGCTCGCAATCCTCGCAAGTGCCATCAGGCGTCGAGGTCGGGCCATTCTCGCACAGAAGCGCCTTCGCAAGCAGACGCGCCGTCGTGGTCTTGCCCGTACCGCGCGGACCGCAGAACAGATAAGCGTGGCTGACTTTATCCTGGTCGATCGCGTTACGCAGCGTTCGCTCGATAGCGTTCTGACCCACAACCTCATCGAAGACCTGCGGGCGATACTTGCGATACAAAGCCTCAGCCATCATGCACCTGCCTTATCCTTATCCGCCTTGCGCGTTGCTAAAGCTGCTTTGATTGCTCCAATGATAGCAGGAAGCACCGATACACCGACGATTCCTAGGACGATTATTTCGAAATGATCTTGGACGAACGGGATGCCGCCGAAGAAATATCCGACAAGAACGAACAGACTCACCCATGAAATACCGCCGACCGCATTAAAGAACGTGAAGCGCCCGAACGGCATGTGGCTCGTACCTGCGATGAAGGGCGCGAACGTGCGGAAGAAGGGCATGAAGCGTGTGATGATGATGGTCAGCCCTCCGAAACGCTCGAAGAAGTAATCGAGCTTGGCCATGCGCTCGGGAGTGAGTGCCTTCACCTTTCCCGAATCGATGATGCGCTCGCCGAAGAATCGGGCGATCCAATAGTTCGATGTGTTGCCCAGAATGGCCGCAGCATAAAACACGATGAGCGTCACCCACACATTGAGCCCACCGCCATCAGCCGAGAATACGCCTGCTGCGAACAGGAGGGAATCGCCGGGTAGGAATGGGAAGAACACGAGACCGGTCTCGACGAACACGACGAGGAAAAGCGGCGTGTATACCCAAACGGGGCCGAGCGCAATTATCCATCCGGCGATTGCGCCGCGCGGATCTTTCAACAAGTTGACGAAGAAATCGATGATTCCCATGGTGTCCTTCGGCTGCCCATGACACTGTTGCCCAGCAAAGACTAAGCCGAGTGCTCTCGGCAGACTTGAGCGCTCGTCAGCGGTCCCTTATGGCTGCTTCCTCCCGGACCTGACCAGGTTCGGGACATGTCGCCGCTCAAGCCCATCGAATACACTCGGCTTGCGTCGGATTTCAGTATAGCGAAAGCCGTACCGCATTCGCCATCTCACCAGCCAATGCAGCGAAAAAACACAGCTGTATGGGTTGCTATTCGCTTTCGATATCGTTCGCTATCGAGAGCAATTCGCCCAAGGTCGCAAAATCGTCTTCTAGGGCAATGCGCTTCGAACCGTCGTAGAGAGCAGCAGCAGGATGGAAGATCGGAAATACCTTGAACTTGCCCGCCTGCTGCAGCGTGCCGTGCAGACGCGTGATGCCTATCTCGGTCTTCAGGACGAACTTCGTTGCGAAATTGCCGAGCGTTACGATGAATTCGGGATCGATGGTGCGCGTCTGCTCACGCAAGAACGGCGCACATGCTTCGATTTCCTCGGGAAGAGGATTGCGGTTATTGGGCGGACGGCATTTGAGGACATTCGCGATGTATACCTCTTCGCGTTTAAGCCCTGCGATTCCTAGCAATTCATCGAGGTACTTCCCCGCTGCACCGACGAAGGGCTCCCCTTGCAAATCTTCGTTCTTGCCCGGAGCCTCTCCGATAAACAACACGCGTGCATTTGGGTTTCCGACACCGAATACCGTCTGCGTACGGCCATCACATAGAGGGCAGCGACGGCATTGCGCAGCTTGGGCTTCGATATCGGGAAGCGGGATGTGCGGCTTGCTCATACGTACACCTTCGGCATTCTCAGACCGAAATTGCACGCCAACTCGTACGAGATGGTCCCGCATGTATCTGCCATATCATCAAGCGTGACGGCAACGTCACCTTGGCTGCCAAGCACAAGCACCTCATCACCGATTTGCGGCTCTTTCGCTCGATAAGAACCGCGCGAGCGCAAATCGACTTCGAACATGCACTGGTCCATGCAGATGTTGCCTACTTGCTTATAACGACGCCCTTGGAAGATCACATCTGTCTTGCTTGACAGCAAGCGATTGAAGCCATCGGCATAGCCGATAGGGATGGTGCAGATCTTGACGCTGCCAGGGCTGCGGTAATGCAAGCCATAGCTCACGCCTTCGCTCATGGGCACGAAACGTGCATCGGTGATGCGCGCATGCACGCTCATTGCTGGCTTAAGGTCGATAAGCGGACGGGTTTGCGAGCTTGGGTGTAAACCGTACAGCGAGATACCCCATCGCACCATGTCGCAGTGCGTTTCAGGGAATCGGATCGCCGCAGCCGAATTGGCGCAGTGCACGATACCGGGATCGAATCCCGCAGCTGTCATCGCATTAACGGCTTGCACGAAGCGTTTGAACTGACGTTGGAAATCGAGCGTCTCGCTCTCGTCAGCCGTCGCGAAATGGGTGAACGTTCCTGCAAGCTTGAGCGCTCGATGGAAGCTTACCTGCTGCAAGAATGTGACTACTTCATCGAAACGCACGCCTATGCGGTTCATGCCTGTGTTGATTGCCAGATGGAACGGTGCATCCATGCCATACGAATCCGCTGTCTCCGCATATTGGATAGCGAAATCGGGCGTGTATACCGTCGGCATGACCTTGTAACCCAAAAGCAGCGGAATGGCCGTTTCGGGAGGTTGCGAAAGGATGAGGATCGGAGCGTTTATCAGCGCCTCTCGCAGTTCGATAGCCTCGTTGATCGTTGCAACACCAAGGTAGTCAGCACCCGAATTGAGTGCCATCTTCGCTACGCGCACCGCCCCGTGACCATACGCATCTGATTTCACGACAGCGAGCAGGCGGCGTTCGCGGCCAATACGACTGCGAATCTGTTGGGTATTGTACTTGATTGCATTGAGGTCGATCTCAACCCATGCCCAGCGCCGATCGAGCGGGGAGATATCCTTCAGCTGGTCTGGATCGAATTGCAGCGGCTCATCGGAGTACGTTCCCGTGTCCTTGCGTACATATCTCGGCACACTATGTTGGCCCTTGTTCGCGAACCCAGTGAAGCCATTCAGCGAATCATCCACGAGTTTGTCCTTTGTTCAAGATGATAGTCCTGCTCCATTATAGCGAATGCGCAACGAAGCGCAGGGGATTATCCCTGCACAGAGCGTTTTCTCACGAGCGACCATCAACGTAAAATGCGATATGATAAATGCGCTTATGAGAAAACGCCCCGAACAGACAGAACAGACCGAAAACGACCTCAAGCAGGCGTTTTGGAAATTGTATGCCGCAAAACCGATCGAGCAGATCACGGTCAGCGAGGTCGCACAGCTCGCCGGCTATAATCGCGGCACGTTTTACCTGCATTTCCAAGACATCTACGACGTATTGGGCATCATCGAGCAGGACTTACTGCAACAGATGTCTGGCTGCGTCGAAACATGCATGCAGCGCCTTGATGCCGGCGAAGAGCCAATCGATTGCATGCAGGGCGTACTGGACTTCTATACCGAACAACGTGATTACGTTGTCGTGCTGCTTGGGCCACACGGTGACCCCGCATTCACTGCACAGCTGAAAAGCCTGCTTAAGCCGCTATGGCTCACCTATGTACTTCACAAAGATCCCAAGAAGAGCGAGCAGGAAACCGATTTGGTTTTGGAATACACGCTATCGGGTGCGCTATTCATGATTTCGCGATGGCTGCAGAATCCGCATGGCGTTTCACCTGAGAAATTGCTGCATCTGGTCTACCATTTCGCACTGCAGCGCTAGCGCTTCCACCTCGTAAGACGACGTTCAACGATATCGAAGATCGCATAGAGGATCACGCCGAGCAGCGCGAACGCGATGATGCCTGCGAACATGCGCGGATAATTCACCATCGACCATGACTCCATGATGAAATGGCCGAGACCTGTCGAGCCGACGATAGCTTCCGCGAAGAACAGTATGGCGATGGCGATACCCGAGCTCACACGCAAGGTCGTGAATAGATCTGGCGTCGCAGCAGGGATGATCACATGACGCCACACGTCCCATCTGCTGCCGCCAAGCGAGCGTACTGATTCGATGGTCTGCTCTGGCAAGCTTTTCGCTGCATCACGCATGACAACGACGATTTGGAAGAAGATGGTAAGTGCGATGAGCGCGATTTTCGGTGCCCCGCCAAGGCCGAGCAGCACGAGCAGAATGGGAAGCAACACGATTTTCGGTAACGGATACATGATATAGAGCACGGGTCCGAACAACGCGTCAAGCCGTGGGCTGCGACCGAGCGCAAGACCGCACGGAACGCCAAGTACCGCCGCAATGATAAGGGCGAGTGTAACGCGTTCGAGGCTTATAAGGAAATCGGGCCACATCGAGATCGCATATTGGGCGAAAACGGGAATCGTTTCGGCGGGCGTCGGCAGGGCGGGCGTTTGCAAAAGCACCGCCGTGATATGCCAGCCAGCGAGCACGAATGCTATCGCAAAGATGTAGCATCCGATTCGCTTGAGAATCATGCGAGAGTTCTTCATGCAAGCCGCCCTTCTTGACCGGCTCCGTCGCCCGCACCGGCTGCTACCACACGGTTCAGCGCCTCGCGAACCTCCGTGCAGCATTCGAAATACGCTTGCGACGTACGGAAACCCTCTTCACCCATATGCGGATTGTCGATCACTGCCGCAACGCGCGCAGGCCTCGGGCTGAACACGACGATTCGCTGTCCCAGGTAAACCGCTTCTTCGATGGAATGCGTCACGAGAACATGCGCATGGCGATTCTCGCGCCACAGCTTAAGAAGCGTTTCTTGGAGAGACTCGCGCAATAGGGCATCGAGCGCCGACAATGGCTCGTCCATCAGCAACAAATCCACATCGAGGGCAAGTGCACGAGCAAGGGCCAGGCGTTGCTGCATACCACCGGAAAGCTCCTTGGGATAGCGATTCGCCATATCGGCAAGCCCCACCTGAGAAAGCGCATGCATGGTGCGCTTCTTGCACTCGGCTTTCGAAACACCGCGGATACGCAAACCCAGCTCGGCATTCTTGTAGACCGTTTTCCAAGGAAGCAAGCCGAAATCCTGAAGGATGAGCGCTGTCGCGGAACGGGGACCTGCAAGCTCTTCCCCATCGATGCGAACAGAACCACTCGTCGGTTTGAGCAGACCGCATGCAATGCGCAACAGCGTTGATTTCCCACAGCCGGAAGGACCGATGAGCGCAACCGCTTGACCGCCTTCGACTTCAAGGGAGACATCGCGCACAGCCTCGAGCTGTGTGCCATCAGCATTGTCGTATTGCACCGAGATGTGTTGCAGGCTCAGGTTCATGCAGCGACCACCATTGTTGTGCATCTAAAAACTAAGCGAGTTTGAATGCGCCGGTCGATTGGTCGTACGCAAGATCTTTCTCCAAGTAGCCCTTCTCCTGCATCCATGAAAGCACAGGATCGATCATGGTATTGGTCGGCAACTGGCACGTGGGATATTCGCTGATGGGATAGCTGTTCGCAATCGCGTCAGAAAGGTTTGCCTTGCTCACAAGCAGCGCGCGATACTTCTCGGGATTCGCGTTGATGCGTTTCACGGCATCGTTCCATACGCCTTTGAGTGCCTCGACGACAGCCTCGCCGCCGTCTTCTTCCAGATACGCCGTACGCGCAACCATGATCGATTGCGAGATGTTGTCCCCTTGCGTATCGTCTGCGAGAAGCACGCAACCCTGCGATTCACCAAGCGCAAGAAGCGATGCCGGCAGTGCAGCCGCATCCACCGACCCGCTCTGCATTTCCTGGTAGCGCACAGGTAGTTTCTGGATCTCGGCAACGACGATGTTCTCCTTTGCAACGCCCGCACGCTCCATAAGGACATCCATCACATACTCAAGAATGGTATTCGAACCAACGCCGATGCCCTTACCGGACAGATCGGCAAGCGAGGTGATGCCCGAATCGGGGCTTGTCATGATGCCGAAACGTCCTTGTTGGGCGGTCGTTCCAAGCGTGATCCACTCAACGCGTAAGTCTACGCCCGAATTCGCAACGATGGCAGCACTCACCATCGGGTCGGTCATCGCAAGGTCTACTTCTCCGGAAACCACGCCGGCGATCAATTCGGTTGCCGACTGGAAGATATGGATTTCCACATTCAAGCCCGCATCTTTGAAAAGGCCTTCCTCTTCGGCAGCCCACATGGGCAGAATATCTTCAGTCGCAAGCGTTCCGATAACCGTTTTCTTGCTGACATCTGCCTTGGATTTAGAACCGGAACCCGATGATTGCCCGCAGGCAACAAGGCAAAGAGCGGCAAGCAGCGCGACGGCTATGGCAATGGTTTTGAACACTCGGGCATGCATCATGACCTCTTTCGACTGAATGCGCATCTGCAGAGCGCAGACTCCCACATTCTCATGATAAAGATATGCCCGAATGTTCATCAATGAACAATCATCGCTCGTTTGTTCATTTCTGCAATGAGAAACCAAGGGATGGCCGGGAGAAACACCGGCCATCCCATGGTTTTCATAGATTTAAGCGTTGGCCTATTTATCGGTACGTTTCTTCGTGCGGAAGATGATAGCCACAACGATAAACGTAAGCGCTCCCACGATGGCGCCACCGAGGAAAATGAGCGATGAGGGGGTGAAGCCATCACCCACGACGCCGAAACCTGCGATTGCGCCAGACGAGGCGCTGATGGTCGAGCCGATCCAAGGACCGATAAGCATGGGGATGAGCACCACCATGAAGATGCGCAGACCCTGCACCATGCCTACGCGACCGCCGGGCGTGTTGTTGCGAACCTCGGCAGCCATGCACGCGACAGCGGAAAGATATCCGGACAACATGAGCACCGAGCCCACAAACACTCCGACCACGTTCGTGAGCAACGTGAGCACCAGACAACCGATAAAGAACAGCACGATGGGGAGGATGACCGCCTTCACGAAACCAATGCGATCGACACGACGACCATAGAATATCGTGAATACCGATGCGATCACGATACCCGGCGCCATGACGAACACGTAGTTTTCACCAAGAATGTACGGCAGACGCAGGTACAGCACGTAATAAGGCATGAACACTTGAAGCGCCGTCGAGAACACGCAGTAGGCCAAAAGCACCAGATACAGCAAACGATTCTCGCCCATAGCGGTGGGCGTGAATCCGTAAGCGAGCTCGCGGAAGTAGCTGCTATCACGTTTGGGCTCTGGATGCGAGTCCTCCATAAGAACGAGAGTAAGAATCGCCACGACGATCACAATGCCGCCGATGATGGTAAAGAACAGCGGATAGTCGTACGTCACAGTGCCATCGGGACGCACGATCATGAGGAACATCGCACCGCCGAACACCACGAGCATCGACAAGAGAGGCATGGCGGAATTCACGCCCTCCACGCGTCCACGATTCGTTTCATCGGTGATATCAGTCATCCACGCGTTAAAGCATGAATCGTTGGAAAGGCTACCGAAGAATGTCATGATGCAGTCAAACGCGATGGTGAGCGTGATGCCCAGCGTTGCAGCTGCGGCGGCGTCAGCAGCAAGCGTTTCCGAAATGTTCTGAAGCACCGAGAAGACGAGAATGGAGATACCCCATAAAACCGTTCCGACCACGATAAATATCTTGCGACGTCCCACGCGATCGCTCCACGTGCCCAAGAGCAGGGTCGTTGCCGTCGCAGTGATGGCCGACGCGCTCACCATGAGCGCAACATCCGACAGCGAGGCGCCGAACGCGTCCTGGATGAACAGATTGAAGAAGTTGTTCTCCACCGCCCAGGCGATTTGCCCCGTCAGTGCCACAACGACGATGAGGAACCATACTTTGCGGCTCAGTTTCGTGCGTTCCATAAGCTTCCTTTGCTGATTACTGAACACTTAATCCTTCGTGAACCTTATTAATGCGTCGATCGTAGGTCAAGAGACCGTTTGTCTCCTCTTCGATATCCGTAAGCTGCGTATACACGTAGGCGGCAAGCCCCTGCTCCTCGAGCACTTCCATCGTGGCGAGCTGCGTTGTCAACGCCTCGAACCACGCTGCGGACGTCTCGTACGAATCGTAGCCGTACGCGATCTCGCAGGATGAATGACCGGGGATATATCGGGTCAAACCACCGAACTCGCTTATCGCGAACGCTCTTTTTGGCCTGTCGCCATCGTCCGTCTTCTCACGCAAGGGATCAGGATAGACCTCCAACTCCCGGAAATAGTTGTGAACGCTGAAATAGTCCCCTGCACGCTGGTCGTACCAGCCGCTTGTGGAATCGACGGGCCGTGTCGCATCCAGGCTGCGTGCGAAATCCGTCATCGCACGCGCATCGAATTGGCCCCACGCTTCGTTAAAAAGCACCCACGTCACGATGCATGGATGATTGCGCAGCGTGCGAATCGTTCCCTCGCATGCATTTCGCCACTCGCCGCGATAGACGGGATCTTCAGCAGCAAAATGCGCGTAATGCGCGGGCCCTTCGTCAGAAAGGCGCGTCCACAAGTCTTTGAATAAAGTGGGCAGCTGGCTCGTATACCACTTTCCATACGTGCCGCCGCCGCTCACCATATCCTGCCAAACGAGCATTCCCAATCGATCGCAGTGATAATACCAACGCTCGCTTTCGATTTTGATGTGCTTGCGCATCATATTGAAGCCGAGTTGCCTTGCACTCTGAATGTCGAACACTAATGCCTCGTCAGCAGGCGCTGTCATGAGGCCGTCGGACCAATACCCTTGGTCGAGCACACCTTTAAGCAAAAGCTGCTCACCATTGAGATAAAAGCGTGGAACGCCCTTCTCGTCTGCATGCACCTCGCAGGTGCGGAAAGCAGTGTAGGAGCTCACGCGATCTGCAGAAGTAAGAGGGCTCTCATCGTCGGCGAACATGAGCTGCAGGGTATACAGATACGGATCATCCGGAGACCACAGATGCGGGTTTTCGATTTGAACGAACGCCTCTGCAACAAACGTGTCACCCATCTCCTCAGCATGCGCCAAGGCCATACCGGCGCAAACGCCCTCTGAGTCGTGAGCCTCCACATGCAAGGTTCCCGCAGCAGACAGCTCAGCATGGAGGGCGATGCCCTTGCGCTTCGGGTCGGCATCGATTTGAAGCGATACGACATGCGCCGCATGCACGACTTCGCACCAAACCGTTTGCCAGATACCGCTTTGCGCGGTATACCAAATGTCGCTAGGAACAAGCTTTTGCTTGCCACGGAGCTGTGTGCCAGTATCGCTTGGATCGGTAACGCGAAGCATTACTTCTGCTTTGCGCGAATTTGACGCATCCTCGTTTTCCGCCAAAGCATCTGTGATATCGAAGCAAAACGGCAGGTAACCGCCTGTATGCGAACCTACGATCTGCCCGTCCACGAAACATGTGCAACGATAATCAACTGCCTGGAAATGCAGAAGCAGTCGCTCGCCGTCATTCAGCTTCGGAACATCCACCGTTCTTCGATACCACAGTGTCTCGTCAGGCTGCACGATGTGCTCAACGCCCGAAAGCGGTGCTTCGGGCGAGAATGGCACGAGGATCTTCCCATCGAAAGAACTCGGCAACGCATCATCCGCGCCAGCCGCCCTCGTAATCGCATAATCCCAATAGCCATTCAGGTTCTGCCAGCTTGCGCGCGCGAATTGAGGTGTTGGATGCTCCTGAAGCACCGCAGACGAATCCAGTTGTTCGCCCCACGGCGTCGTAAGCTTCACTTTCTTTTGCACGTCATGCTCACGCGGTTTGGCAGCAAGTACACGTTTGAAATCCAGCATCGGCAATCCCCTTGATGCATCGTATCCGCTGTCGACGGGTCTCCTCCCGAGGACATCGGTGGTTTTCTTTCGACACAATGGTAACGCAAGAGGCTACCCTGCGTCGCGTTGATGAGTCCCAAGCATCATCACCTCATGAACTCTGCATGATAATCCCACGCGAGAAAAAGAAGAAGTGCACCGGATACGGTGCACTTCTTAATGATGCGATGTCGGTCGTTTAAACGGACCCTCTTATGCTCTTAAGCATCGAGTAGTCGGTTCCTTGCCGTTGCGCTGTTACTCGGCAGCCTTCTCGGCTTCGATTTCGGCAACAACCTCGTCAACTGCAGCCTCAACCTCGGCGACAGCCTCTTCGACGAGCTCCTCGACCTTGGCGTCCTCAGCCTCGACTTCAGCAACGACTTCATCGACCGCGGCCTCGACCTCGGCGACAGCCTCATCAACCAATTCCTCGACTTCGGCGTCTTCGGCGACTTCCTCTACGACGGCCTTCTCGACCTTCTTCGGCTTCGCCTTCTTGGTCTCTGCAGGCTTCTCTGCCTTCTTCGGTGAAACAGTCTCGTTCACGAGCTCCATGATGACCATCGGAGCGCAATCGCCCTTACGGTATCCGAGCTTCATGATGCGGGTATAACCGCCGGGACGACCAGCGAACATGCCCTGCTCGACCTTTTCGAACACTTCGCGAACGAGTTCCTTGTCGCCACCCAGCTTGGCGATGGCGAGACGGCGAGAATGAAGATCGCCCTTCTTGGCCCAGCCGATGATCTTGTCCACATCGGGACGGATCTCCTTGGCGCGAGCCTCAGTGGTTTTGATACGGTCGTTCAGCAGCAGTGCGCTGACCAAGCTGCGCTTCATAGCCTTGGTATGGCTCTTGTCAGTGCCGAGCTTACGACCTTTCTTTTGGTGTCTCATAATCGTGCTCTCCTATAGCTTTAAATTGAGATCCATGGAAATGAGCTTGTCCTTCACTTCCTCGATGGACTTCGCACCGAAGTTCC
>JAUNJT010000083.1:3249-5361 GCA_030533105.1 Eggerthellaceae bacterium | reverse complement strand
GGCACCATCCACGTTTGGTTCGGCTGGCGCCGTCACCACTTCGAGGAAGGCACCTATGCAGAGATGGTGCATCAGTGCCCGAACCTCGATTCGCAAACGGCAGTCGAGGACAAGTGGTACGCCGACTGGATCGCCGGAGGCCACATCGGCAATTCGTGGGTTGAGTTCATGGCTACCGAGATCGGCGGAACCGACTGCTATTGGGATTCGGTCTGCAATATCCGTAAATACGAGACCGCGTAAGGAGGAGAAACTATGGCTAAGAAGATGTTGGTCGACCTCCAACGCTGCGTTGGATGCTGGACATGCGCCATGGCCTGCAAGGTTGGCAACGGTCTGGAAGACGACGATTATCGCATCATCGTCCGCACGAACGGCTCTGGTGCGGGTATCGACCGTCCGCAAGGCACCTACCCGAACCTTCGCATGGGATGGCAGCCCATCTACCAGAAGAGTTGCACGTTCTGCGCTCAGAACGTAGCCGAAGGCAACATGCAGTATTGCGTGCAGGATTGCCCGACCCATGCACTCGCATGGGGTGATGACGCCGATCCCGAAGGCGCCTATTGCCAGGCAGTTCAGCGTTGCCTCGATTTGCACTACCATCTGTTCGAGCTTCCCGTCCGCGAAGGGACGCGCGCGAACGTCACCTATGCGGTGCGCGAGTAATCAAGCGATAAGGAATGCTCACGATCGCTTTTTTGCGAAGATGTTCGTCATCTCAATGACGAGAGGGGCCGCCTCCGGGCGGCCCCTTACATTGCATGCTTAATAGTGTGTGATGACCACGTCGCCGACTTCGATGATGTCGAAGAGCTCTGCAGCTGCATACGTCGGCAAGTTGATGCACCCATGGCTTCCCAAGCCATCCAGATACGCGCTCCCCCCGAAATACGGTTGCCACCATGCATCGTGCAGGCCGATCATGTTGCCGACGAAAGGCATCCAATACGTCACGTAGGTCGGCTCCTCGACTTGCCTGCCGTTCTCCCATGGACGGAGCGGAACGTTGTTGGCTTTGTTCGTCACCGCATACACCCCTTCAGGCGTGATGCGCTCGTAATCGTAACCGGCTCCAGTGATGCAGTCGCTTTCCCAGATGATCTCCCCACCGTCATAGAAGCGCACGTATTGCTCGCTGATGTCAACATCGACATAGCGCGAACCCCAGTCCTGCTCCCCTGGCGCCGTGAACACCTGGGCGCTTTGCCATACGGGAACTTCGATGGTGCCCACGGTGTTGTTCGCCACAGCATCCTGGACTGCCGCAAGCAATGAATCGGTGTCAGCCTCCCAGCCGTACGATCCGCCCGAAACCGTGATGACCTTGCCATCGGGACGCGTATAGGTGCGCGTGGAGCCGACGGTGGAGAAGCTTGCGCACAAATCCGAGATCCAATCGTTCATCTTCCCCTCGTCGAGCGTGACCGAATAGTCCTCGCGGACGACGAGCCAATCCGCATACTGCTTCGCGTTGATCTCGGCAACCGGCTCATCGTTTATCGTCAGCTTCACGTCCGCGTGCGAGATCTTCTGAGCGTTCTCCGCAGCCTTCTTCAATCCCTGATCGGTGGAGAACACATTCGGCGCGACGACATCCTTATCATCGAGCGTCACCTTACGCTGCGCGCTCGTGATGGCTTCGTTGATCTTCGTTACGACTTGTTGGGGAACGAGTTCGGTGCCGTACGACTCGGGAACGATGCCGATCTTGCCCGTCGACTCGACGTACCCGAGCTTCGCATCCTTTGAAGGAATTGCCGTTTCGTTATGTTCGGCAATCGCCTTGTCGAGGATCTCAGCGAGCCTCCCCGAATTGAAATCGGTCGTATACGCATCGCTTACATCGTGTGTCTGGAATACCTCGTAGGGCCACAGCCATGGATTGGATTTGTCGAGCATCTTCGAAGCGACGTTCTCGCCGCTTAAGCTGAAGTCGATGTCATCGCCGGAGATGACGAGATCCATATCCTTGCCATCGACCGCGAGGCTGTAATCCACCACATTCGCCTCAAGGACCGAGGACGCCTCTTCGACAGTCTTCATGGACAGATCGACGCCTGCGCCCGTCGTGTTGGGATAGAAATGCCCCGAAAACACGCCGACACCTGC
>JAUNJT010000083.1:0-3149 GCA_030533105.1 Eggerthellaceae bacterium | reverse complement strand
ATCTGCGGAAGATCGTTCACGCGCGCATGCTTTCCACGCGGCGCATCGCCTGGGGTTTTGATCGCTTGCGTTTTCTCGTCCGCAGATGGAATATCGATGGTCGGCAAGGCTTGCGCGTCTAAAGCCGTCTTGGCTGGCGGAATCACCGGTGGTGGCACGGGAACCGGAGGGACGACGGGCTTAGCTGCAGCGGTTTCGGGAACCTGCACGGAAGGCGTAGCCGACGCTTCTTCCTCGGGTGATGCGATGCCTGCCAATTGCTCGGGCGTCAGAATAGGACCGGTGGTGAACACCGATTCTGCATCATCCTTTTTCGCACGAAATTTGGAAAAGAAACCCACCGAGCAATCCTCTCATTTTTGCCATGCACATTCTATCAGGCATATAGGGCGAAAACCACCATATATGGTGTTCGGCAGAAAAAACATGCGCATCTTACAGCGTTTTTGAGAAATTGCGCGCCATAATCGTGCAAAGCAGAAATATTCCTTGAGAAAGCCTGCTTCGAATGCTTGTCTGGTGCACCCAAACGTGCTATGATGCAGCTCCCACTTCGGGGGTGACTGGTTTCGACATGGTACGTTGAAAATGAGGAGCAGGCCGTGGTCTCCTCGCCACGTTAAACAGGGGTACCTGTCATAATTAAATGGCAAAACCAACACTGGCCGTTTGGCCCTCGCTGCTTAATAGAAGCTAGCGCGCTGAAACAGGGTTCTCTCCCGCCCCTGCGGACGCGTCATCTCAGGGAGACGCTCTTGGGAACGTAGACGGTATGTCCCAAGCTAAGATCGAACCGACTCGGATGAGGCCCGCCAGTCGACGGGCAGGCCGATTCCTAAACCTAAGCGCCGACTAAGCTTGTAGAGCCTCGTGGACAGGGTAGTATGGACCGGAGTTCGATTCTCCGCGCCTCCACCAGTTGCGCCAAGCAGGTCTGGAAAACAGACCTGCTTTTTCTTTTTTCAGAATGAAAGAATCGAACTTGAGTCCCCTACGAAAAGACGAGCTGTTTCTTTTCACGGTCGCTTAGCACAAGGTAGAGGCTGATGCGCCTCTGATGTGGAATCCCTGTCCTGTCGGCGTAGTTCCCGAATATACGGATTCGGTTGCGCATTCTCGAAATCGTACTCAGTCTTCGCGTCATCCTCGTCGAGCGTTATGAAACAATAAATAAACATATGCATATCATGCATATTTGCAAACCTTAACGCCACTTTGGTTTCTCGATACGTTTTGCCAACCATATTGGCGAAGCCAATATATGCCTAAACACCATTAACGGCTAATTATCTCGCGAAGGAATGCACTTCTTTCCAGGATAATTAGCCGTTGTCGGATGCGCTGCAAGCGGTGGATCCTGCTTGCATGAAAGATCCCTTTGCGTCGCTACAGGAGCGTGACCTGCATCGTTACGGGATTGTGGTCAGAGTTGACGAAGCCCAAATCGTGCGTCTTCACCGTATCGACACGGATGTTATCGCTCACGATGAAACCATCGATCATGTAGTACTGAATCGGCAGATCGCTTGCGGTTCCATCAGTGTTCACCAACGGATGATCGAGAAGACGGCACGTCGGCGACGTGTTGTCCATAACGAACTGCCAACCCTCGCCGAAATCCGCTACGTTGATGTATCCAGCCTCCCACGTCGTCGTCGGCAGCAGCGGGTACGCACTCGTATCGATGTTGCTGAATGTATGGTTCCAGTCGCCGCCAGAAATGACGTAATTGCCCTTCGCCGCCTCGGCTTGGAGCGTCTCGAGGATCGCGGCAACCTGCATGGCATGATGCGCCTCGTCGGTATAGGCATCCGGATGCTGGTTGATGATGACGAGCTCTTTGTCACTCCCCTGCACAGGGATGCGCGTAACAAGCTCGCAGCGTTTAAGCTGGAACAGGCTCATCGGCCACGAATACGAGTTCGGCAGGCTCACGCGTTCGGCAGAATCGACCGCGAAGGTCGAGAAGCTCATGATTCCGCCATCTATCGAGCCGTAGAGCGGCCAGCCTAAAGGCACCATGAGCGTTTTGTAGTTCGTACCGAACATGGTCTGCGCTGCGCCCATCGTGGATGCAGCAGACGCCTCCTTTAAAAGCACCGACTCGTCGATGTGCTCGCTGCGGTCGCTATCTTGGTCAACCTCTTGGAAGATGGCGATATCGGGTGAGATGCTCTTGAAGAACGTGGTGATGGCATCCATGTTCTGCTGCACGCGCACCTTGTCGGCCGTGCGCACCATCGTGCCGCCATCCATGAAGAAGTCGGCATTGTCGCCCAATGCACCATAACCGATGTTCCAGGTCATGATGGTGAAGCTATCCCCTGCGGAAACGGTTTTCGTGGGCGCCGTCGCCGTCGTGTTCTTAAGCTCCGCCTTCTCAAGCGCGGCAGGCTTGTATTCCGTCACGCTCATCACGATCAAGAAGATCGCGAATGCTGCAACGATGATGCAGATGATCCACAGGATGGCGCGGAGGATCTTGCCTCCGAGCGATTTCGCTTTAGCAGCTGCCATGACTCCCCTCTCCCTTCCTTATGCAACGATATCAAAACGTGCAGGCAGACATATATTGCCGGCCCCATATAACGATTAAAGGCGCTTCTTCTTGATAGGCAGGAAATCGAGTACGTCGCTGAACTCGTCGTACGTGGATTTCAGATCCTTGGCAATCGAGGCGCCGTCTTTAAGCAATTCGACCACGTCGTCCTTGAAGTCCGCGATCTCCTCAGCAGTGAACAGCGCACCGTCCTTGTCGTCTTCCTTTTCCTCGGCTGCGGCAGGCGCGCTCTCGGACATCGGCTCATCATCATCCGCGTCCGCTGAAGCGGCTACGTCGATTTCCTCATCGACGTAGTAGTATTCGACTTCCTTGCCATCCTCTAAGATGGCGAAGCCTATCTCGTTGTCATCCTCATCGACGAGGTAATACAGGATGTCGTCATCGTTGATTTCCATCTCGATGAGCAACTCTTCCTCGTCATCGGCCTCATCGTCGCCTTCGACATCTTCGTACACATCCTCGAGCACTTCGGCGATACGATAATCCTCATCGGTCTCGTAGTAGTACTCGACTTCCTTGCCATCCTCCATGATGGCGAAGCCGATCTCGTTATCGTCTTGATCGGTGATGTAGTACAGGATGTCAT
>JAUNJT010000029.1:1858-15412 GCA_030533105.1 Eggerthellaceae bacterium | reverse complement strand
CGGGAGCACCGAGGTCGAGCAGGCGCTTCAGGCGGTTGTTGCGGTTGATGACGCGACGATAGAGATCGTTCAGGTCGCTCGTAGCGAAACGACCGCCATCGAGCTGAACCATCGGACGCAGATCCGGCGGAATGACCGGAATTACGTCGAGAATCATGTCGGTCGGCTTGTTGGACGACTTCAGGAACGCATCGACGACCTTCAGACGCTTGATCGCCTTCGCGCGACGCTGACCCTTGCCCGTGTCGATGATCTCGCGCAGCTCCTCAGCGGTTGCCTCGAGGTCGATATCGGCGAGCAGGTCGCGCACGGCCTCGGCGCCCATGCCGCCCGTGAAGTAATCCTTGTAGTTCATGCGCATTTCGCGATACAGGGTCTCATCGGGCACGAGTTGCTTCGGCTCGATCTTCAAGAGTGCATCGAGTGCGTCTGCACGCAGCACCTTGCGCTCAGCGTATTCCTCATAGATGTCGGCGATCTCAGCCTCGACCTCTTCAGGAGTCATGCGCTCATCATCATCCAACTCGTCGACGAACTCGTCATCCTCTGGCACATAGTCAGTTGACAGACGGCGCGTCATCTCGATCAGGCGATCGCGCTCTGCATCGAGCTCTTCGAGATCGGCTGCCAGCTCATCGCGCAGCTCGTCCACGTCAGCATCGCGTGCCTCCGTGTCAACGCTCGTGATGATGGAGCTTGCGAAGTACAGAACCTTCTCCAGCTCTTTGGGCGGGATATCGAGCAGGTAGCCCAAACGGCTCGGGCTGCCCTTGAAATACCAGATATGGCTCACAGGAGCGGCAAGCTCGATGTGGCCCATGCGATCGCGACGGACCTTGCTGCGCGTCACTTCGACGCCGCAACGCTCGCACACGATGCCCTTGAAACGGACGCGCTTGTATTTACCGCAACCGCATTCCCAGTCCTTGGTGGGACCGAAGATCTTCTCGCAGAACAAGCCGTCCTTCTCGGGCTTGAGCGTACGGTAGTTGATCGTCTCAGGCTTCTTGACCTCGCCGCGCGACCAGCTGCGCACGTCTTCGGCACTCGCAAGGGAGATGCGGATATCGTCGAAATTATTGACATCGAATTCCGTAGTCATTATCGCTCCTCTCCCTCACCGATAAGTTCGCTCACGTCGGTGGTAACACTCTCGTTCATCAGCTCTCCCAGTTCGGCGGCGATGTTGTCAAGCACGCTCGCCGCGTCGTCCTCTTCGGTCTTCTGGGCATCCTCGGCCATGGCCTGATACAGTGCGCGATCGGCAGCGTCCTGATCGTCCATGTCCTCGTCATCGGTCGTCACCTCGGCATGGCTGTCGAGCTGAACATTCAGGCACAGAGACTTCATTTCCTTGATGAGGACCTTGAAGCTCTCGGGGATCTCGGCTGCCGGGATGTTCTCGCCCTTGACGATAGCCTCATAGGACTTCACACGACCCGCCGTATCGTCGGACTTCACCGTAAGGATCTCTTGCAGCACATTGCTTGCGCCGTACGCATACAGCGCCCAAACTTCCATTTCACCGAAGCGCTGGCCGCCGAATTGCGCCTTGCCGCCCAAAGGCTGCTGGGTGATCAGGCTGTATGGGCCAGTCGAACGCGCATGGATCTTATCGTCGACCATGTGGCCGAGCTTGAGGATGTAGGTCTGACCGACCGTGATCGGCTCGCGGAACTTCTCGCCCGTGCGACCGTCGAACAGCCAGGTCTTGCCCTCGCGCGTCAGCTGCGGGACGAACTCGTCGCGCGCCTTATCGCCATACTTGGCATGGTTGATGTTGATCAGGTTGCGGTTCGCAGCCTCGATGGCATCGGAGATCTCGTCTTCGTGTGCACCGTCGAACACGGGCGTGGAGACGAAGATCGGTCCCTCGACCGGCTCTGTGCTGTTCGGATCATCCGACCAGCCCCACTTCGCCGCCCAGCCAAGATGGTTCTCGAGCAGCTGGCCGACGTTCATACGTGAGGGAACACCGAGAGGATTCAGGATGACATCGATAGGCGTGCCATCTGCCAGATACGGCATATCCTCAACAGGCAGGACGCGAGAGATAACGCCCTTGTTGCCATGACGACCAGACAGCTTGTCGCCCTGCTGAACCTTACGCTTCTGAGCAACGTAGATGCGGATGAGCTCGTTGACGCCAGGCGTCAGCTCATCGCCATTCTCACGGCTGAAGCGATAGACGCCGATGACGCGGCCACCGGCACCATGGGGCACCTTCAGGCTCGTATCGCGCACCTCACGCGCCTTCTCACCAAAGATAGCGCGCAGCAGGCGCTCCTCGGCAGTCAGCTCGGTTTCACCCTTTGGAGTGACCTTACCGACTAAAACGTCGCCTGGGAACACTTCGGCGCCGATACGGATAATGCCGTCCGCATCAAGATCGCTGATCATATCGTCGGAGATATTGGGAATCTCGCGCGTGATCTCTTCAGGACCGAGCTTGGTATCGCGTGCATCGATCTCGTACTCGGAGATATGGATGGAGGTCAGAAGGTCTTCGGCAACCACGCGCTCGGACACGATGATGGCGTCCTCGTAGTTGTAGCCTTCCCACGGCATGTACGCGATCATGAGGTTGTGGCCAAGCGCCAGCTCGCCCAAATCGCAGCTCGGACCATCAGCGAGCACGTCGCCCGCCTGAACCTCGTCGCCCTTGCGGACGATGGGGCGATGGTTGATGCAGCCGCTCTGGTTGGAGCGCTGGAACTTGGGAACGAGATACTCATCGTACTCGCCGTCGTTGTTCAGGATGATGATGGTCTGACCATCGACGTAGTCGACCACGCCGGGGTTCTGGGCTACGAGGATCTCGCCCGAGTCGACCGCGATGCGATGCTCGATGCCGGTACCGACCAACGGAGCCTCGGGACGCAGAAGCGGCACGGCCTGGCGCTGCATGTTAGAGCCCATGAGTGCACGGTTCGCGTCGTCATGCTCCAAGAACGGGATGAGCGAGGTTGCAACCGAAACCATCTGGCGCGGAGAAACGTCCATGTAGTTGACCAGCTCGGGGGAAACTTCCTCGGGCTCGCCGAACTGACCGGATGCGTCCTTCACGCGGCAGAGAACCTTCGTGGCCTTCACGAACTTGCCGTTCTCATCGAACGAACCGAATTGACGGGTCTTAGGATCGAACGAATCGTTCGCCTGTGCGATGACGTATTTCTCTTCCTCGTCAGCCGTCAGGTAATCGACCTCATCGGTTACCTTGCCGTCGATGACACGACGATACGGCGTCTCGATAAAGCCGTAAGGATTGACCTGGGCGTACGTCGCCAGCGAGCCGATGAGGCCGATGTTGGGACCTTCAGGGGTCTCGATCGGGCACATGCGGCCATAGTGGCTGGTATGAACGTCGCGAACCTCGAAGCCTGCACGCTCACGCGAAAGGCCGCCAGGGCCGAGTGCGCTCAGACGACGCTTATGCGTGATGCCGGCAGCTGGGTTGGTCTGGTCCATGAACTGGGACAACTGCGAAGAACCGAAGAACTCCTTGATCGCGGCCACGATGGGACGGATGTTGACGAGGCTCTGCGGCGTGATGTCGTCGGGCTCCTGCATGCTCATGCGCTCGCGAACGACGCGCTCCATGCGAGAAAGGCCGATGCGGAACTGGTTTTGGATCAGCTCGCCGACCGTGCGGATGCGGCGGTTGCCGAAGTGGTCGATATCGTCCGTGGTGACGCCATCCTCGCCAGCATGCAGCGCGATGATGTAGCGCATGGTCTCGGTGATATCCTTCTCGGTCAGCGTGGAGAAGTCCTCGTCCGGGTCAAAACCGAGCTTCTTATTGATCTTATAGCGGCCCACCTTGGCCAAATCGTAACGCTGCGGATTGAAGAACAGGCCCTCAAGCAGCGTGCGGGCGCTATCGATTGTCGGAGGCTCGCCCGGACGGAAGCGCTTGTACAACTCGATGAGCGATTCCTCACGCGTGGTAGCAGGATCGCGGTCGAGCGTGCGCAGCACCATCTCGTCGTTACCGAGCAGTTTGATGATATCCTCATGCGTCTCAGCAAGGCCGAGTGCGCGTACCAGAAGCGTCGCAGGTTGCTTGCGCTTGCGGTCGATGCGCACCGAGAGGATGTCGCGCTTGTCGGTTTCGAACTCGAGCCAAGCACCACGGCTCGGGATGACCTTCGCGTTGTAGATGATCTTGTCGGAGGTCTTATCGCGCTCTGACGAGAAGTACACGCCGGGGCTGCGGACAAGCTGGGATACCACAACGCGCTCGGTGCCGTTGATGATGAAGGTGCCACGCGGGGTCATGAGCGGGAAATCGCCCATGAACACGTCTTGCTCCTTCATCTCGCCGGTCTCGCGGTTGACGAAGCGGATCTCTACGAAAAGCGGCGCCTGATAGGAGACGTCCTTCTCTTTGCATTCGTCCACGGAGTACTTCGGCTCGCCGAATTCATGCTTGCCGAATTCAACGTACATATCCTTCGTGCTGTTCTCGATAGGACAGATGTCGTTGAATGCTTGGGTAATGCCTTCCGTCTGGAACCATTTGAAGCTCTTGGTCTGAATCTCGATCAGATTGGGAGCATCCATGACGTCAGGAATCTTAGCGAAGCTTCTGCGATTCCTATAAAGGCTGGTGGGAGTGGATTTTTTACCTTTGGCCACGAGGCTTTCCCTCCTTTAGTAAAACGGTTGTTTGGACTCGCTTTTATCAAAAAGTCGCAATTTTCCAAGATACTCGCGCAAAAGCGCGAAGTCAAGAAAAATTTCTACGAGATATGGTTTATTTGTATGTTTTTAAGGATGATTTTAAGGGCGCTGAACTGCCTTTATGAACGTCTGCTGGAGCCGTAGGCAGCATGCTTGCGATTCCCGTATGCACTCCCCTTGCGCGCAGTGCGCTTGAGCTCGGCCAAAACATCGGCCTCGGACGCTCCTTCGAACTGCGCACGGAGCTTGACGAGCTGGTCACGCAAACGCGCTGCCTGCTCGAAATCCATCCCCGCGGATGCCTGCGCCATCTCGTCCTCCAAAGAACCGATGAGGCGCATGATCTCGGCACGGCTCAAGCTAGCGAGCTCTGCACTCACCTGTTCGGCTGTGGAATTACCGACCTCATCGGTCACGTAGCCGATGATATCGTTGATGGCTTTCCGAATGGTCTGCGGCTCAATACCGTGCTCTTCGTTGAATCTCTTCTGGATCTCGCGACGCCGACGTGTTTCCTCAATCGCCTCGGCCATGGAATCGGTGATCTTGTCGCAATACATGATGACTTGACCAGATACGTTGCGGGCGGCGCGGCCGATGGTTTGGATGAGCGAGCGACGATTGCGCAGGAAGCCCTCTTTGTCGGCATCGAGGATCGCAACGAGCGATACTTCGGGTAAATCGAGTCCCTCACGCAATAAGTTGATGCCGACGAGCACATCGAAGCTCCCGCGACGCAAGTCGCTCAGGATCTCAACGCGCTCGAGTGTCGCGATATCCGAATGCATGTAGCGTGCCCTCACACCGCGGTCCAACAGATGATCGGTCAGGTTCTCGGCCATCTTCTTCGTCAACGTCGTGATCAGGACGCGCTCGTCTCGTGCCGCACGCTCTTTCGCTTCATCGATGATGTCATCGATTTGCGAGCGGCTCGAACGCACGATGATTTCGGGATCGAGCAAGCCCGTAGGACGTATGATCTGCTCGACGAGCGCTTGGCTGGCGCGCTCCTCGTAATCGCCTGGCGTCGCCGAAACGTAGATGAATTGCGGGACACGCGCTTCGAACTCATCGAAACGCAAAGGACGGTTATCGAGGCAGCTTGGCAACCTGAAACCATGCTCTGCCAACGTGACTTTGCGAGAACGATCGCCTTCGTGCATGCCGCGGATTTGAGGAACCGTTACATGGCTCTCATCGATGATGCACAGAAAGTCATCTGGGAAATAGTCGATAAGCGTATACGGTGGTTCGCCTGGCGCACGCCCGTCCAGATGGCGCGAGTAATTCTCGATGCCGGAGCAAAAGCCGAGCGTCTCGAGCATCTCCAGATCGTAGTTCGTACGCATCTCGAGGCGCTGCGCCTCAAGCAGCTTCCCTTCCGCTTTGAATTGCTGCAAGCGATCGGAAAGCTCATCGCGGATGGTCACCACGGCATGATTGAGCTTGGCGCGCTCGGTCACATAATGCGACGCAGGCCAAATCGGCATAACCTGATACGACGTGAGCTCCTCGCCCGTCACGAGATCGAACTCGATGATGCGCTCGATCTCATCGCCCCACATCTCCACTCGAATCGGATTATCTGCATATGGCGGAAAAACATCGAGCGAATCACCGCGCACGCGGAACGTCCCACGTTTGAGCTCGTAATCGTTGCGATCGTACTGTATGTCGATCAATTCGTGGATGAGATCGTCACGCGACGTTTCCTTCTCGATGTCAAGAAACACCGCCATGCCCGCATATTCCGCAGGCGAGCCGATACCGTAGATGCACGAGACGCTCGCAACGACGATGCAATCGCGCCGAGAAAGCAGCGCGGATGTTGCGGCATGCCTGAGCTTTTCGACCTCTTCGTTGATGGAAGCGTCCTTCTCTATGAACGTATCGGAGGACGGCACATAGGCCTCAGGCTGGTAGTAATCGTAGTAGCTTACGAAATAAACGACCGCGTTGTCGGGGAAGAATTCCCGAAGCTCGCTCGCGAGCTGGGCCGCAAGCGTTTTGTTGGGTGCCATGATCAACGTCGGTTTCTGGACCGCCTCGATGGTCTTAGCCATCGTGAACGTTTTTCCCGAACCGGTCACACCGAGAAGGGTTTGATAGCGCAAGCCTTCGCGAACGCCACGGGCCAGAGCTTCGATCGCCTGCGGTTGATCGCCCGCAGGCTCATACGGAGATACCACACGAAACGGCGTGTCTGCCAGCCTGACTTGAGGCAGCTTGCCTTCCATATGATCCCTCCTCTTCGTTATACCCTTATGGTTTTCTTTCAGGGAACCAGTATACCGTCCGAAGAGGAGACGTAGGCGCTCGATACGAGAAAGAACGACGGTATTACGATGCACGTACCGTGCGGATGATGCCAACGATCATTCGCACGGTACGCCTTTTGCAGGATGAGCATCTAAGCTAAGCAAGCGTTGAGCGCCTTTACCAGGAAAGCGCACGCACCTTTCCCCGCTCGCGAATCATAGTAGTCAGTAAAGCGCGCATCTGCCAGGTACATCTTTGCGAGCCCAAGGTGGGCCTGGCGCGAATATGCACCGTCTGCCCATTGCATGCGAATCCACTTCTCATGCATATACGCGAGCTTTTGCGCATCTTCGCCACTGAAATCACCCGTCGCCATCGCTATAACGAGTTGATCGATAATGGCTTTCTCGAGTTGCTCTTTGCTTTGCCATTCCTCATCATCCATAGCGAGAATCTTCCTGTTCGCAGCATCGACAGCCTCATCGCCGTACTTGGCGCGCGCTTCTTCGCCATAACGCTTCTCGTTCTCCTGCACCGCACGACCGGGACGCGTCCTCAGCAAACCGTGGCGATTGCAATATGCGTAGAAATCGCACGGGCCATGGATGCCGAATCGGGCTTCCGCAGCGCTTTCGGGATACAGTTTCTTGATCTGCACCTCATCATCGCATACGCATGCGATGAAACTGATGTAGTGATCCTTCGCCATCGGATGATCGATGCTGACGAAGTACTCATCGTCGATGCGATCCGTATGGATCACGTGCTGATCGTCGAATGATTCCGCTTCGAGCGGAATCATCTGTATGCCGCAGCAGCTCGCAGCGTTCGCACCAAGCGACCAGACAACGTTTCCGCAGATGGGGCAAACATGGAAAATGCTCTTACGCACATTGCCGGAACGATTCTCGTTACGTGCGACCTCGCCTGTGATCAATTCGGCCACCGACACGCTAAACGCTTGCGCAAGCGGTTCGATTAGGCTGATATCGGGCAGACCGCGACCCGTCTCCCACTTCGAGACCGCTTTCGCAGTCACGCCGATTTGCGCGGCGAGCTGCTCTTGGGTCATCGCATGGGCAGTGCGCAGATTCTTTATGGTTTCGGGGGATATGTACCCACTCATCGTCTTCTCCTCATAGCTGTGCGACTTACGTGAATCATAGGCACTCGGTTAAGCGCCAAGACGTATTCTGCAGAGGAATTCTTCGATGCGCAACCTACGCATCGTAGATACGGGTGCTAGGCCGCACAAGCTCATACCACATGGCATCTTGATCGGGTTCATCCGGATTATCGGAAGGCCACACAGCTGTATGCGTGTACGTGAAACCGCATTTCTCGATTACGCGTCGCGACGCATCATTGAAAAGGTAATGGCTGGTCGTAATGAGCCGTGCATCCGTCTGTTTCCATGCCCAATCGATGACCGCTTGCGCAGCCTCGGTCGTGTAGCCACGATTCCAATACGGTTCTGCAAGCCAATAGCCGAGCAAAAGCACATCGGATTCGTTTTGGCGGGACGGGTCGGGAAGCAAGCCGATAGACCCGATGACGGGACCTTGGAAATCATCGGAGCCATCAAGCTTCTCGCAAACCGCCCATACGTATCCGAGCGGAACGATTTCCTCGATATATGCAAGCGAATCCTCGATGCATGTATGGGGTGGCCAACCCGCATTGGTTCCCAAAACGGGATTGCTGCATGCCCTGAAAACATCGGGTGCATCTTCGCGCTCAAATGCGCGAAGCACAAGGCGCTTGGTGCGTATCACTCCAACCGAAGGCATCGTCATCAATTGCCGCTTCGGCATGGGGCCTTAGCGATTCTCCAAAACATATTGCAGAATGCCACCGCTTGTGAAGTAATGACCCTCCGTAGGCGTATCGATACGAACGATCGCCTCGAAGCTGCGTGATTCCCCATCGGGATCTTTGGCATGCACGCGCACGATCGACGGCTTAGGCAAACCATCTGCGCAATCGATGGAATCGATTGAGAAACGCTCGTGTCCGGTAATGCCAAGCGTTTCCGCATTCTGCCCATCGAGGAACTGCAAAGGCAAGATGCCCATTCCGATAAGATTGGAGCGATGGATGCGCTCGAAGCTCTCAGCTATAACCGCACGGACGCCAAGGAGCATCGGCCCCTTCCCCGCCCAATCTCGCGATGAACCGCTGCCGTAGAGCTTGCCAGCTACGATGATGCTATCGATTCCCGCATGCTTGTAAGCCATTGCCGCATCGAAGATCGTCTCGATCTGACCGGTCAGA
The DNA here is from genome assembly GCA_030533105.1 of Eggerthellaceae bacterium. Taxonomy (GTDB): domain Bacteria; phylum Actinomycetota; class Coriobacteriia; order Coriobacteriales; family Eggerthellaceae; genus SIG42. The sequence continues at coordinate 6,196 of JAUNJT010000029.1, read as the reverse complement.
TGATTGAGCGTATAGCCGCCTACACGGCCTTCAGCCAACTCATTACGCAGTTTTACGTTTGCGAATGTGCCGCGCATCATGACCTCATGATTGCCTCTGCGGGAACCGTAGCTATTGAAATCTGCAGGCGCTACGCCGTGCGATTCCAAATAGCGTGCTGCTGGTGAGTCAAGCGCGATGGAGCCTGCTGGAGAGATATGGTCTGTCGTGATGAAATCGCCGAACTTGCCGAGCACGCACGCATCTTCAAGGCTCCAGGAAGCTTTGCTCCCATCTGCTTGCTCATCTTCGTTGCCTGCGTTTACGCGAGCAACGAGATCTTCGAAATACGGAGCGCAGCGCACATAGGTTGAAGCATCGTCCCATGCATACAGATCGCCGCCTGCGACTTCGATGGCGCGCCAGGATTCGCTTCCCTCGTAGGTACCGCGCGCTCCTTCCTCGTAGAGAGCGTCCGTTACGAACTTATCCATGAGTGCGTCGATTTCTGAAGCGTTCGGCAAAAGATCGCGCAGATACACCGGCTCGCCAACGCTTGACACGCCCAAAGGATCCTTCGTCAAGTCGATATCCATCGTGCCGGCCAAAGCGTAAGCCACCACGAGTGCGGGAGCCATCAGATAATTTTGCGCAACATCAGGCGAAATGCGCCCATCGAAGTTGCGGTTGCCCGAGAGCACGCTTGTAAGCTCGATCGAATTAGCGATTGCATGCATCGGCTCACACAGAGGACCGGAGTTTCCGATGCAGCTCATGCATCCGAAACCGCAGGTGAAGAAGCCTTCCTTTTGCAAGCTTTCCAACAAACCGGCACGAGCGAGCAGCAACTCCGTCGCCTTACTGCCTGGCGCGAAGATCGTCTTCACCCATGGTTTGGGGACAAGACCTACTTCAGCAGCATTCTTGGCAAGCAGACCCGCAGCCAGCATCATGGCGGGATCGGTCGCCGTCGTGCAGCTCGTGATGGCTGCAATGGCGATTGCACCGTGTGAAATCTCGCAATCTCCCTGCTCAAGCGAAACCGTCACGCGCTTCGCAACATCGAGTCCGCGCTTTGCGCATAAGCTCTTGAAGCTGTCCTGCGCACGTGAAAGCGCAATGCGATCATGCGGACGCGACGGTCCTGCGATGGATGGCTCGATGGCGCTCAAGTCGATCTCGACGATGCGCGCATATACGCAATCCCCTTCCTCAACTGCAGCATCTCCTGCCAAAACGCCCCCGTGCTCACCCCAGCAATCCTGCGCTTTCGCATAAGCCTCGATCAAGGCGAGCTGCTCGTTTTCACGACCAGTCAGACGCAGATAATCTATCGTGCGATCATCTACAGGGAACAACGTGCACGTGCACCCATATTCAGGCGTCATATTGGCAATGCAGGCACGCTGCGTGGCGGAAAGCGAGGCGATTCCCTCGCCGAAGCACTCGACGAAGCATCCGACAACGCCCTCAGCTCGCAACGTTTCCGCGAACGTCAATGCGACATCCATGCCCATCACACCAGGCTTGAGCTCACCGGTAAGGCGCACGCCTACCACTTGCGGAACAAGCGTGGTGATCGGCTGCCCGAGAGCAGCGGCTTCCGCCTCGATGCCGCCAACGCCCCAACCGAGCACGCCCACGCCATTCGCGGTAGGCGTATGGCTATCGGTTCCCACTAAGGTATCGAAGTACGCGAGCGCATCGTCGTGCGCCTCAGAATCGTTCGTCATCACAACATGCGCGAATTGCTCGATATTGAGCTGATGGCAGATGCCCGATCCTGGAGGAACGATGCGCACGTTATCGAAGGATTCTTGCGACCATTTCAGGAAACCATAGCGCTCTGCGTTGCGCTTTGACTCAAGGACCATATTGGCTTCGAGAGCTCCCGCGCAGCCCGCAACATCGGCAATGACGGAATGGTCGATGACAAGATCGCAGGGGACGAGCGGGTTGATGGTCGCGGGATCGCCGCCCATTTCAACGCACGCCTTGCGCATGGCCGCAAAATCCACGAACACCGGAACACCGGTGAAATCCTGGAACAGAACGCGGGCGGGTGCGAATTCGACTTCCTGCCCCGTTTGGCCTGCCAAGCCCGCATCAACGATGCGTCCTGCAAGCATTCGGGCTGTCTTTTCATCCGCAGCTGTACGCAGCACGTTCTCAAGCAAAACCTTGAGCACGCGAGGCAGATGCTTAACGCCATCGATCTGATCGACTGCGCAATAACGGTAGTTCCGCTCCCCTACGGTAAGCGTCTTTTGAAATGAAGCGATCCCACTCAAGATAGCGTCCTTCCCTTCGGATGCGTGGAGTTCTCCATACGCACAATCAAGCTCATGCTCGCGCGCGTCAAGCTACTCTTCGCTCAACGCGTCCATTCAATCGATTGAAAGATACGATCGATGTTACTTTGTCATGCAGTCGATTAACGCTTGGGTGAATTCGGTGCATGAAGCCGCCGGCTTGTCTGATCCCGTTGCACGGCGAATATCCTGCGTCACATGTTCTCCGCGTGCGTACACCTCGGCAATCGCATCGCGGATGCGCTTCGCGCATTCACGCTCGCCGATATGCTCGAGCATCATCGCGGCAGAGATGATTTGGGCAGTCGGGTTCGCCGTATTCTTCCCCGCATGCTTTGGAGCAGAACCGTGAACGGGCTCGAAGATGGCGCATTCATCGCCGATGTTCGCACCAGGGGCGATCCCTAAGCCGCCAATGAGACCAGCAGCCAAGTCGCTTGCGATGTCACCATACAGATTCGGGAAAACAACGACATCGAACTGGCTTGGATCCTTAACGAGATTCATGCAGAAAGCATCGATGATGCGGTCCTCGAATTCGATGCGGCCTTCATAGCGTTGCGCGACCTCACGCGCAACTTGCAAAAACAGTCCATCGGAATACTTCATGATGTTCGCTTTGTGAGCTGCCGTCACCTTGGTACGACCGTTCGCGAGCGCATATTCGAAACCGAAACGGAGGATACGCTCACTCGCCGTCACGCTGATCGGCTTGATGGAAATGCCCGAATCGGGACGGATGATGCCCGCGCCGGTCTCCTTGCACAGCTCGATTAAGCGCGCAGCCTCTGCGCTTCCCTTCTCGAACTCGATACCCGCATAGAGATCCTCGGAATTCTCACGCACGATAACGAGGTCGACGTTCTCATAACGTCCGCCTGCGCCAGGCAGGGAGACAACAGGCCTGAGGCAAACGTATAGATCAAGCTCTTTGCGCAAAGCGACATTCACGCTGCGGAATCCTGTACCGACCGGCGTTGTGATGGGGCCCTTGATGGCAACCTTGTTGCGGCGTACCGCCTCAAGCGTTTGCTCGGGAAGCGGAGTGCCATACGTCTCCAAGCAAGCCTCGCCCGCTGGTACTTCTTCCCATACGATATCGGCACCGCTCGCCTCGATGACGAGCTTGGTTGCTGCAGAAGTTTCAAGCCCGATGCCGTCACCGGGAATCAACGTGATTGTGTGTTGCATAGATACGACCTTTCAGTTACTCGTTATCCGATTGCTTAAGGCGCCCTGCGCCTCAACATAAACGCGCACGCACATGATGGTTCACATGGCGCACCCGTTGGTTGTGACCATTATCAAAGCCCGATGTTTCGAAAAGAATACAACCTCGCTTACTGGAGGTTGGCAATGATAGCCTGCGCTTTACGTCCCAAAGCACCCTTCCCGTTCTCGGCATCGAATGCCATGCGGGCAAGCAACTGCTCCTTCACTTGAGCGCTGATCTTCCCCGTCGAGAAATCCATGACTGCGTTAAGCATATCTTGGAATTCGAAATCGCCATGGTAACACTGGATGGCCTCATCGATGTATGGCCACACCTTCTCCGAACGTTTTTGCGTCGTCGCTCCAAGCGCGCACAAGAAACGCATGGCGGCCAAGCGAACCGTTCCGCTGTCTTCGTCGAACAAAGCCGATTCAGCCCCTATGATCGCCTTATCGCACAACCGCGAATCAAGCGGGACAAGCTGGGTGAGCGCATCGAGGCACTCCCAGCGTGTCTGGGCCTCAGGTCGATGCAATGCATCTACGAACGAGGAACCATAAGGAAGCACTGACTCGGGATCATCTTTCGCTTGACGCGCGAAGACGGAAGCTGCACTTTGGCGCGCACGGCGAGAGGCGCCTTCGAGGTCCTCCGCAAGAGCTGCAAAATCCTTGGCCAGCGCTTCATCTTGAGCGGACAATTCGGAATTGCTCATTTGAACCTACATTCTCATCAAATCATATACAGACTACTCCAGTTGATATTCTACCACCTAACAAATGCAAGCGTGAAGATAATGGATGCATTTAGAATATGTTTTGATGAACCAAAGCT
>JAUNJT010000029.1:0-1758 GCA_030533105.1 Eggerthellaceae bacterium | reverse complement strand
TCCCCGCAGAAATAGCGTGCAGAACTGCGCCGCAATGCGGAGAAACGCTCATAAATGCTACGCAGCCTGTCTTCGGGAAGATCCGCAGGGAGCGCTTGGGCGATCTCGGAGATGCTGAGCGACTGCTTCAGCAGGCAAATGATAATGAGATGAACCAAATGCACGCGATAATAGCGCTTTTTAACAGATGGGGGCACAACGCCCGCCTGAACGTAATTATTGATCATGGCCTTTGTGGCAAGCGGTGTTCCCTTGATGTCAGGCGCTAGGTAATCGAAATAGCCATCCAGAAGCGAGATCACCTGATCCATATATAACCCGATATCGGGAATCTCTTCCCAGGCTGGAAGATCGTATTCGAGAAGGTATTGTTCCCAAACCTTCATTTTGTCATCGATATACGTTGATTCATTCGGTAGCCGTTCCAAAGAATCCTCCTTTACGAGCTCACTCTAACGCGAATGAAAGCTTATGCCTCCCCGACCATTCGCCTAGGTGAAAACCCGATTCTTCTTCAGGAACAAAGTATACGACTTTATTACTGATTATTGTTGGAACAATACAAAAAATCATTACTGATATTATGTGTTGGAATTTCGCTATGATATTGATAAATACGTCCATTATTTGATATACTTCTATGTAATTATGCAGTTTACGTTTTTAAGAGACATCGATATCGTTTCTCAACCCGCTCGGTGAGGAGCTAACATGGTGGCACAAGATCAAACCTACGTGATTTTCGCAGACTCGGCTTGCGATCTGGACTCCACTGTTCTCGAATCGTGGGGAATCCCGTGGCGCAGCCTCAGCTGCTCGAGCAATGGAGTATTGCAAACCGGATTCGATGACGAAGCAGGTATAAAGTCCTTTTACCAGCGCATGCGTGATGGCGAAGTGTTCAAAACCTCCGCAGTGACCATCGGAGAATTCTCCGAAGGGTTCGCCGAAGTGCTCGCCGAAGGCAAAGACATCCTCTATATCGGATTCTCTTCGGGCTTGAGCGCGACCGTCGAAAGCGCAGCGCAGGCAGCGGACTTGCTGAAGGAAAAATATCCTGATCAGCGTATCCTCATCGTCGATTCGCTGTGCGCCTCTGCAGGATATGGCCTGCTGTTGTATCTCGCATGCCAGAAGCGCGATGCCGGTGCGACGATTGAAGAAGTCCGTGATTACGCTGAGGGCATCAAGCTCAACATGACCCATCTTTTCACAGTCGATGACCTCGTCTATCTAAGGCGTGGCGGCAGGGTGAGCGGTGCGTCGGCAACTATCGCAACCGCGCTCAACATCAAACCGGTTCTGCACGTTGATGATGAGGGAAAACTCGTTGGTATTTCCAAAGCCCACGGTCGCAAGAAAGCGCTTGCCGCAATCGCTTCCCGTTATGGGGATCTGGCAAAGCATCCTTCTTCTGGTCCCGTATTCATCTCCCATGGCGACTGCATCGATGACGTCAATGCGCTGGCCGCGTTACTCGACAAAAAATACGGTGTCAGCGTGGATCTTGTCAGCTATGTCGGACCCGTTATCGGAGCTCACTCCGGACCGGGAACGTTAGCGCTCTTCTTTGAAGGCAAGCAGCGCTAAAGGGATTACCGTCTCCGATTAATCGATTATTCATACGCAAGGCCAGCCTACATCGGCTGGCCTTGCGTATTTCTTTTCTCCATGAGCTCCAATAAGAAGGCCGAGGGCCCGCATTTGCGGGCCCTCGGCTCTCCAAAGAAAAACATGCCCTGCGAGCACGACGTCCTA
>JAUNJT010000082.1 GCA_030533105.1 Eggerthellaceae bacterium | reverse complement strand
ATGGGCTTCCGCATCGAGATGGACGACTTCGGCACCGGCTATTCGTCGCTGGGTATGCTGTCGAAGCTGCCCATCGACGCGCTGAAGCTGGATATGAGCTTCATACGCAGCGCCTTCCGGGAGACAAGGGACGTGCGTATGATAGAGCTGATCATCGACATTGCGGATTACCTGCATGTCCCCGTGGTGGCCGAAGGCGTGGAGACCGAGGAACAGTATCTTGCCCTCAAGGAGCTGGGCTGCGACATGGCGCAGGGCTATTATTTCTCGAAGCCCGTGCCGCCTGAGTCCTTCGAGCATTTCCTGCGGGAGCGGGCGGAAGCCGCGGCGAACGGCACGCCCGTCCATTGAGGCAAAACGGAGGTAAAAGGGGAATGACGCTTGACGCATTAAGGGCTTTTGGCGCGAATACCGCCGAGGGAATGGGGCGTTGCCTGAACAACGAGTCCTTTTATCTGAAGATGGTCGCCATGACGTTGGCGGACCGAAACTTTGACGCGCTGAAGACTGCCATGGACGCCCGAGACATGAGCGGGGCTTTCGCCGCCGCCCATTCGTTGAAGGGCACGACCGGCAACGTGGCGCTTACGCCGATTTATGAGCCGATTTGCGCGTTGACGGAGCTGCTGCGCGGCAAGGACGCGCCGGCCGAGGGCGGCGATGCGCTGCTGGAGCAGATCATGGCGGCTCGGGAGAGGGCGCTGCGCCTGTGACGGATACATGATATCCTCCGTTTCAAATGCGTTGAATCGTGCCGGGACAAAATCGCACGGGAGCTGAAAGTGGTATGAAAAAATTTTGGGTCATTTTTGTCAATGTGCTCATTATGATTGCCATGCTGACCTTTGTGGTTCTGTATTCCGGCTTTGAGCACAGGGATATGACCCAAAGGCAGATCGAGCATTTTGAAAACACCACGGTCACCATGGAGCACGTTACGGAGAATTATCTGGAGGGCGAACAGCGCATCTGCGACGTGTGGGCGCGCTACATCAACAGCAAGGACATGACCATGGAGGAGGCCGCCTCCTTCATCAGCATCTCTCACGTCCTCCCGAACGCCTCGGCGCATATCGTCTTTCTGGATTCGCTGTCCGGCCTGTCTACGAGGGCCAGGCAGGACGCCCCCGACGATTTTTCCGTCTCTTATGCGCGGCTGAACCTTCTGAACGATGTGAGCTGGATCTATGATATCGGGCAATCCATCAACATTTCCCGCGCCTATACGAACCCGGTCAACGGGGAGCAGTCCATCGCCTTCTGCAATTTCATCACGCTTCACGATCCGGAAACCGGCGTTTCCCGAGACGCCGTTTTGCTGCGGGTGCTGCCGATCTCGGAGCTGGAGCAGAAGTGGATCTTCCCCCAGGAGGAATTCGAAAACGCCGAGCTTTCCATGATCGATGCGGACGGCGATTACATCATCAAGGGCCATTCCTACAAAAACTCCAGCTTCTTTGAGTTTTACAAGTCCTACAATGTGATCGATTCCGTCTCCACTCAGGCGCTATTTGGTAAAGTCACCTCGTCGACCGGCTCCTTCACCATGCGCAATTCCCGGGGCGAGGAATGCATTCTCGCCTATACCCCGGTCGCCGCGACAGGGGGATGGACGCTCCTCAGCTTCATGCCGATAAAGGATCTGAACGTGAATACCGAAAACTGGCTGCTGATCGGCGTTGTTTCGGTGGGGCTTATGATCCTGTTCGTATTCGATCTGGCAGTCATGCTGCATTTCAACAAGAAGCTCCACGCCGCCGCCAGAGAGGCGGACGCGGCGAACAGGGCAAAGACCGACTTCCTCTCCACCATGTCCCACGATATCCGCACGCCGATGAACGCGATCATGGGGCTCACTGCCATTGCGGAGAAGAACCTGGGCGATACGGAATCCGTCGGCGAGAACCTCCGGAAGATCAGTCTGGCCAGCAACCACCTTCTGACTCTGATCAACGACATCCTGGACATCTCCAAGGTGGAGAGCGGCAAGCTGAACCTGAGTCCGCTGACCTTCTCCATCGTCGACACGGTTGAAAACCTGGTGAACCTCTCCCAGCCGATGATCAAGGAGAAGAACATCGATTTCAGCTTCCGCATCAATCGCATGGAGAAGGAATACCTGTACGCCGACCAGCTGCGTCTGAATCAGATCTATATCAACATCCTCTCCAACGCCATCAAATACACGGAGCCGGGCGGGCGGATCAGCGTGGATTTGCGGGAAACGGAAAGCGAGGTTCCGGGCTGCGTCAAGCTGGCTTATGTCGTCGCCGACACGGGCATCGGCATGACTCCGGAATTCATGGCGAAGATGTATGAGCCCTTCTCCCGCCAGACAGACAGCCGCGTCAGCACTATTCAGGGAACCGGCCTCGGGCTTGCGATCACGAAGCAGATGGTTGACCTCATGAAGGGCACCATCGACTGCCAGAGTGAACAGGGAAAAGGCACCACCTTCACCATTGTCCTGGATATCCCGGTGGCGGACAAGCAGCTCGACGACATGCGGCTTGATCCCATCGACGTGCTGATCGTGGACGACGACGCGGTCCTCCTGGAGACCGCCGCGGACACATTGGAATCTCTGGGCGTTACGGTGGAGAGGGCAAACGACGGTCCGACGTCGCTGGGAATGATCCGGCACCGCCAGGAGTCCGGCAGGCAATTCGACATCGTGATCATCGACTGGAAGCTGCCCGGGATGGACGGCGTAGCCACTGTCCGGCGCATCCGCGACGAGATCGACGCCAATATCCCGATCCTTTTGATCTCCGCCTACGACTGGTCGGACATCGAGGACGCGGCGAGGGAGGCCGGCGTCAACGGCTTTATCAACAAGCCGCTGTTCCGTTCAAAGCTCTACGACAAGATCAACGAACTGCTTGGAAAGGACGCAAAGCCCATCGAGGCGGAGGAAAACTATTCGGACCTCGACGGGATGAATATCCTCATCGCGGAGGACAACGACGTGAACTGGGAAATCATCTCCGCCATGCTGGGCATGTTCGGCATCATGACCGAGCGCGCGGAGAACGGCCAGATATGCGTCGATAAGATGAAGGCCGCGGATCACGGACAATACGCCCTCATCTTTATGGATATCCAGATGCCGGTGATGAACGGGCTGGACGCCACGCGGAGCATCCGCGCCCTTGAAGACCCCTGGGCGTCCTCCATCCCGATCATCGCCATGACCGCCGACGCGTTTTCGGAGAACGTCACGGAGTGCCTGAACGCCGGAATGAACGGGCATATCGCAAAACCCGTTGATATTAAGCTTGTTATCAAGGAAATCCGCAGAATCAAGGAGGAAAAGAAATCATGAAGAAGTTGCTCTGTGTCGTTTTGATCCTATGTGTAGTCGTATCGCTGGCGGCCTGCGGCGGCAAAAAGCAGGAAGAAACCGCCACCGGATTCAAGCCGGCGCTCGATACGGATACCAACTGCAGTATCACCGTGGCCGGAAGCTACGATAACTTTGAGGCCCTGGAAGCAGAGTTCGACAGGTTCAACGAAATGTATCCGAATGTGCAGTTCAGCTATGTGAAGCTGGACGACTACAACAACACGCTGGGCACGGTGCTGGACGGCAATGACGCTCCCAACATCTTCTTCTCCTACACATGGATGATCGGAAACGAAAAATACGCTCCGGTCGTCGCTCATATGGAGGATCTTTCCGACTCCTCCCTGGGGCTGGATCTAAGCTGCATCCGCCCCGGGCTGATCAACCGTGACGCGGAAGGCCATGTATTTCTGGCGCCGGTTTTTTCCAGGACATATGGCATGCTGGTGAACAACGATCTGTTCAAAAAGGAAGGGCTCAGCGTTCCGGGCACGCTGAAGGAGTTGTTGTCCGTGTGCGAAGCGTTCCGCGATAAGGGTTACAACAGCCCCATGATGGGCTACAGCCTCAAGTCGTCCGGTTGTTTCATGAACACGGTCGCTTATCCGCTGTTTGCGGCCACGCTTGCCAAAAACCCGGACGCGCTAAAGCTTGCCAATGACCTGGATCCCGCCGCGGGAGAATACATGCGTTCGGCGTTGGAAGCCGTCGAGCAGCTGATCCAAAGCGGCTGTATCGACCTTGACGAATGCGATAAGATCGAGGATAACTACACCCAGGTGATCCTGCGCTTTTTCGAAGGCGATGTGCCGATGATGATCTGCACCGGGGATACCGTGTCCGGGACCAGGAAACGGGAAAGTCAGTCTGAGGCGTTCACCAAAGCGCCATTCAGTTACGCCCTTGCCCCGATCCCGTTGACAGACGACGGCGGATATTTTATCGACAGCCCTTCCATTGAGTTCTCCGTCAACAATACCTGCAACGACCTGGCAATGACAAACGAATTCATGCGGTTCCTGATCACGAATAAAGAGCTGAACGAGATGGCTTCCGTGAAGAGGCTGGTAACGCCCACCAGCGATCTGTCCTTTGATTCAGTCTATGCCCCCTTCGGCCAGGTGCCCGCGGACCGCACCATATCCCCGGAGGTGCTTGGCATCAAGGACCAGCTCGCCACTCAGCTCCGGGTCGCCGCGTTCCAGGTCGGAAAAGGGGAGATCACCATAGATGAGGCCGTCGCAAAGTACGGAAGCTTTGAGTCATAACGGGACTTCGGGGTTGGCGTGTCAGCGCCGATTTGCATGAGTATTCACGGCATACAGTATGCGGAAATGTGCGCCCTATCCCCCGCTTCGCGGGTACTTCCCCACTGCGGTGGGGAAGCAAAAAACGGTATCGGCTTCAAAAGCCTCTCCATCGCAATGGGGAGGCGGCCCGCAGGGCCGATGGGGCGCCTGAACCGTTTCTTGGGAAACATGTGTCTATATTGTAAGTAACTGTTCAGTCTGCATGCGCAAATAGGGATTTGACGGAGAGAGCGGAGCGTAGAGTTGCGGGTCAAATCCCCATCTATCTGCCTGACTGAACAGATACTGTCAAAATATACGCTGCGCTCCCTTATGGGGTGCGGGACAAATGGGTCAGGCTGTGAAAGCAAGGAGAAAACGGATGAGCAAAATCAGAGATCAGCGCGGTGAAGACCTGCTGTTGGAGATGGAGGCGAACGCCAACGCCTTTAAACCTGAAGTGCCTTGCCGTGCTTTGCGGCGTTACCGTGCTTTGCGGGCTGTGCAACGTCATCGGGATCTTCATAGTGGAAGCAAGGACGATGCGGATCGCGGTGGGATCGTCCCTGCTGGCCTTCTCCCTTCCCATCCTCGTGTGGCTGATCCATGACAAGCTTGGAAAAAGGACTCCCTCAATTCTACATTGGAGCGGCTTTAAAATCCTGATCGTCTTCTCGGTGTACTTCGGCATCATGATCACCAGCGTGGCCCTGACCTTTCACGCCGTTTTGCTGATGGTGCTGCCCGGCATCTTCGCGGCGCAGTATTCCGATCAGA
>JAUNJT010000197.1 GCA_030533105.1 Eggerthellaceae bacterium | reverse complement strand
CGCGTCCGTACAGGAAAGCGGCGGAGTTTACACCATCACGCTCGCTCGACCGTAAGCTAGACTCCTCCCCCTTTTTCTGCGTGCGAGGCGGGTTTCTCTTTATGTGCGACTCCGCATCCCTTCCCGGCCCGCCTCGCGCGCCCTCTTTATCGCATGAAACACAGTCTGGTTCATACCATCGTGGCATTCGATTGCGTCTCCGACGCGTTTGCCTTCAAGGAGGCAGCGCAGCAGGCGGGCATCGATGGCCGCCTGCGCACCATTCCGCGCCAAATTTCAGCAGGCTGTGGTACCGCCTGGGATTCCCCGCCCGGATGGCACGAAGCGATACTAAAGCTAGTGGATGCCAATGACCTGTGCGTCGAAGGCATCCACTTGCTCTAATAATATCGGTACGGTGATTGCTGCGGGCAATCGCACTTTTTACTTGATGACGAGAACGGGAAGATCGGTTCCGCGCAGAACGGCGGTGCTCACGCTGCCGAGTGCGCCGCGAATGCCGCTCAGACCGCGACGACCCATGACAATGCAATCGATCTCGTTTTCTTTTGCATACTCGCAGATGATGTCGCGCGGATTGCCCCGCTTGACGACGATCTTGACGTCGATGTTCTCGGGCAAGCTATCGAAATACTGGGCTACTTGCTCGTGCATCTGCTCCCTGCTGGCAGACAGGTAGCTCTCACGGAACGTATCGACTTGCTGCTCGTCCAAATCGCCCAATCCGGCCATGCGAGCCGCAACTTCAAACGACGAATAGTCGAAATCCGTCATGCCCGTAACCTGAAGCACCGTGATGTCGACAGGCTCATCGCATGTGCCCATCTCGATTGCCGTAGCCAGCGCGCGCCTCGAGCAGTCGGAGCCGTCGAAGGGAACGAGGATGTTGGTGTACATGTGTGCCTCCTGTCTCTATAAGAAGAATACGATCGTGTCGACGATGAATATCGGTATCAATATTGCCACAGACCAGCCGATGTAGGCAAAGAAGCTCGGCATCTTGATTCCAGCGCTCTCGGCGATGTTCTTCACCATGAAGTTGGGGGCATTGCCGATGTAGGTGACTGCACCCATGAACACGGCACCAGCCGAGATGGCGAGGAGCATTGGTTGTGCAACGTTGCCGACGGTCGTCACGACTGCAGACGGATCCGTCGAGCCGATGGCGCCAGCAGCCGTGAGGAACACGACGTACGTGGGCGAGTTATCGAGGAAGGACGACAGGGCACCGGTTGCCCAGAAGAACTTGAGCGGCGTATCGATGCCGATGGAGCCGCCGTAGGCGCGCAGGAGCGCAAGCGCGGGGATCATCGTGATAAAGATGCCGATGAACAGCTTGGCGACTTCGGCGATTGGCGCCCACTCGAAGTTGTTGCGACGGCGCAGTGCTTTGGGCGTCGTAACCCAGGAGAGGATGAGGGCTACGAGGATGAGGCCAATCTGAACGACATAGTCGACGCCGACGTGCACGCCGAAGATTTCGGTGCCATACGTCTTGCCCGTCGCGGGATTGATGAACATTTCCATCTGAGGAATGGAACCGTTCAGGATGACGGCCACGATGATGAGCGCCAGGAAGGCGAAGTTGTGCGCGCCTTCGATGCCAATCGGTGTGCGCTCATCAGCAGCATCCATCAACTCGAGCGCTTCCTTGCCCTCTTCGCCTTCGCGAGCGACAAAACGACGGTCAAGCACGACGAAGATGATCATGATCAAGACCATGTTCAGGATGAGCAGCGGCCAGA
>JAUNJT010000196.1 GCA_030533105.1 Eggerthellaceae bacterium | reverse complement strand
TCACGCCCATGGTCGGCTCCTCGCCGATGTTGCAGGCGATGGCCAGCGCGAAATCCGCCAGCGTGAAGATGGCGCCGCCCATCACGCGGCCCTGCGCGTTCATGTGCTGCGCTCCGATCGTGAACGCGCACACGCCGTGTCCATGCGAGGCTTTGAGCACCTCGCAGCCGCAGGCTTCCGACGCGAAGCGGTCGCGCCCGAAGTACGCGCGCACCTCTTCGATGGAGTTGGTCTCGTCGAGCATGATTTCTCCCATCTTGCGATTGTTTTACGAACTTGATGATAGGGGAGTTGGCCGGAAGACCGACAAACCGTTACGTTTCGGAAAGATGGTTCCCCCATGATGCTATACTGCTTGTATATACGGTATATACAAGCTGGGAGATGATATGGCGGATACATTGGGGGCGCAGCTCAACGTGCGGATGGGTACGGCGCTTAAGGAGCGCGGCGATGCTGGCCTTGCATCCATCGGGCTCACCGCATCGGAGGCTGTTCGCGCGCTGTGGGAGCTTGCCTCATCCGGTGCGCAGAATCTAGCGGCATTGCAGAGGCTTCTGACCGATGCTCCGGCATCATCTCCTCGCAGAGAGGGGCTCGATGCGGGGGATCCGATTTCGGAGGGCAAGGGCCTGTATGCAGCCGCGCTCTCACAGCTTGGACTCGAAGCCACCCCCGTAGCTGTCGGTGTCTCCGATAGGGATCTCCTTCAGGATGCGCTTCTCGAGCGTCTTGACGAGAAGGGCCTCGCATGAACACTCTTCCGCGTTGCTTTTTCATCGATACCTGCGTTTGGCTCGACTTCTTCTTCCCCACGAGGCAGGGCCACGAGACGGCGTGCAACCTTCTCGGCCTTCTCCGGAGCAACCAGCTCGGCATCTACTGCTCGTCGGGAGTCATGCAGAACCTTTCGTATCTGGCTGAGGCGCTCATGAAACGGGACCTCAGGGCACGTGGTGAGGAGATCGACGACACTTCAGGTTATGTGGCGCGGCAGTTCGCCTGGAGCTGCGTGCAGAACATGCGCAAGCTCGCAGGTCTGGTGGGTGCCGACGAGCAGGATGTATGGTTTGCGGAGAAGTACCACAGGGTGCATCCGGATTTCGAGGATGATCTGGTGCTTGCTGCAGCGAAGCGCTGCGAGGCGGATCTCCTCGTGACGAACGACAAGACGCTCCTGCTGCGCGCTGTCGTTCCCGCAATGTCATCAAGCGATGCCCTGACCCTTCTTCGGGAACTCTACGCAGGCTAGCGCCTCGCTGTATCGGCAGCTGAAGACGACTTGTGAGGATGTGCGTACATCTTGCGCATAACATGACCCAAGTGCTTCGCAGGCGGCTATGATGCTGCCAGGACGAAGAATATGCACACTTCGAGAAAGGACCAACCATGGCGAAGGACGGCGTCACCATCTTCCGTGCGGCCGAGGAGGACATGTCCCAGTACGGCCACGTGAACTCGCGCAACAAGAAGCTCATGTTCCAGCGCATGTACGTCGACGACCCCGACACGGGCATGATCGTGAAGAAGCTCGTCTATCCGGCGGGCTGCATGATCCCCTGGCACACGCACGACGCCGCGCACGGCATCTACGTCATCAAGGGCACGCTCGTGTGCGATGACTGCACGCTCTCTGCAGGCGACTTCATCTGGTGGGATGAGGGCGTGGAGATGGAGCACGGAGCGGGCGACGAGGACGTTGAGCTTCTCTTCATTACCAACAAGCCGCTCAACATGAACTATCTGGACAGGTAGCGATGCGTCCTGTCGGCGGCGTGG
>JAUNJT010000195.1 GCA_030533105.1 Eggerthellaceae bacterium | reverse complement strand
TTCGCGCGGCAAACGCGGACCACGGCCGCCCTGACCAGCATAGTGATGCGCCAACACGGTCTTGAACAGCCCGACTTTCCAGATGACTACAAAAATAGCCGCTGCAAGCACGAGGAATATGATCCAGCGGCCCAAACCCGACATACCCGAGATCGCGCATCCGACAGCCGCAAGCACAGCCGAGCAGAGCCAAAGCACCAACACCGAACGCCTCTGCGAAAGACCCGCCTGAAGCAGGCGGTGATGCACATGCTCCAGGTCGGCGTGGCCGATGGATTCGTGACCGCGCAGACGTCGCACAATGGCCGTGAACGTGTCGAGCACCGGCACGCCCGCTATAGCCAGCGGCACCAACATGATGACGAAGCTCTGCGTGCGCACGATACCTGCAACCGAGATGATGCCCACCACGAAGCCGAGAAGCAGCGAACCCGAATCGCCCATGAATATGCTCGCAGGGAAGAAGTTGTAGCGCAAAAACGCAAGGCACACGGCAATCGTCGCCAAGCACATCAGCAACAATGTGACCGATCCGCGCATGAATACGAGATACATCAGCGCCATCGATACGATAGCTACCACGCCCGATGCCAGCCCGTCCAACCCGTCGATCAGATTTGTCACATTGGCGAACACGACCAGATACAACACTGTGAGCGGATAATCGAACCAGCCCAGATCCACATAGTCGCCCGCGATCACCGTGCGCACAGCACCGATCGAAACACCTGCGAACACCACGATAATGGCCGCCACAACCTGACCGCCGAATTTTGCCAATGGGCTGATCTGGGTGATGTCATCGAACAGGCCCACGGCGAACATGACTGAGATTCCTACGAACAGCAGCAGGTAATTGACACCATCGAGGATATAAAGATCGTTGAGCTTCCATCCGAAAAACAGCACGCCGATATAAATGGAAAGCGCACCGGCAACCAAACCCAGATAGAGGGCAATTCCCCCGCAGCGGGGAATCGGCGCTGTGTTCACGCGCCTATTGCTCGGGTAGTCGATAGCGCCGACCAAACGGGCGATGCGCTTGGACAGCGGTACGCAGGCAAACGTCACAGCGAATGCCACAACAAACACGACTGCCAGCTGATACCACTCCAACGCCCAGGTTCACCTACCTCGAACCGAAATGCACAGGCGGGCCGCTCGGGGCCCGCCTGCTGCAAGTCGGAAAACTCCCTACACTGCCTGGTAAGGCAGTCCTACGATTTCCGTCGGGTCACCGCCGGCATCTACGGTCTCGATGATCTGATGCCAGGTGCCTTCGTCACGATAGGCCATCCATTGGCCCGTGTCACCGTCGATGTCGCCATCATAAGGACCCGTACCGCTAAGAATCGTAAACTTGTCGGCGTTCTTCGCAAAGTCTTCGACCAGAGCCGTGAATTCGGCGCGATCCCAATTCGTCTCGGCATTATCGTAAAGAGCGCTCACGCCCTGCTCGATGGCATCGGGATTGTTGGCGATGTAATTGAGCACCGAAGCCACCACGCTGCGGTCGTCCATTTGGCGGCAAGCATCCTGCGCCGCTGCGAAAATCTTACGAACACGCGAGAACACGAGGGCCTGTGCGCCGTCGAGTGTCTGCTCGCCAGCAGACAGCTCGATCCAATCGCCAGTCATAACATCCTTCAAGCTCATATCCACCGGCACGTTGACCGTGACGCCGCCGAGGGCATCGATGAACTGCACAAAGTCAAGGAAGCCCATGTCGAAGTAGTACTCCGGCTCTACACCCGTCAGCTCATAGACCTGACCGCGCAACG
>JAUNJT010000194.1 GCA_030533105.1 Eggerthellaceae bacterium | reverse complement strand
AGGAGATGACCGAAGCGCAAGCCGAAGCCGAAAAGGCTAAGGCCGAAGAAGAGAAGCGCCTGCTCGAGGAACAGGAAGCTGCTCGTAAGGCCGAAGAGGAAGCCGCCGCAGCCGCCCAAGCTGCAGAAGAGGAGGCTGCGCGCGCAGCTGAAGAAGCAATGGGTTATGAGACCGGTATAACCTACGACCAGATCGCACGCACGCCCGATGATTACAAGGGAAGCAAAGTGATGTTCTACGGGAAGGTCATTCAAGTAATTGAGTCAGACGACAGGGTGCAAATCCGCCTGGCGGTCGATGGCGATTACGACACCGTCTTGCTCGGCGAATACGATGCGTCGATCGTGTCCTCTCGCGTACTTGAGGACGACTGGATCACCATCTACGGTATCTCCGCGGGAACGATTACGTACAAGTCCACGTTTGGCGGCAACATCACTGTTCCTGGCGTCCTGATTGAGCGCATCGACTGGTAGCGCAACCGGGTCTAATACGAGCGCAGCGTTCTGCGGCTGCATGTCCACGAGCCTCGGATGTGCAGCCGCATCAACGAGTCTTTTTCGCCGAGCAAAAACAATATTGAGGAGTGATTCATGATGAAAAGACTTCTAATAGCTGCCCTGGTGATTGTGTTTGCAGCATCGTTGTTCGGATGCAGCAGCGGCGGCTCCAGCAACAGCAAGCCCAGCATAACAGAGCCATCGAGCGCTTCCGTTGAAAGCAAAGGCGGTTCGGAAGGCAATACAGAGAGTGCCACTGCAAACAAACAACCTACAGGATCCGCGCAGGTTGACGAAACGGTACTGGTTGACGAGTCCGGCATCCGCATCACCACCACAGGATTGGGCAACGGTTATGGCGGCAAATCGCTCAAGCTCCTTATCGAGAACAATTCTGGCGAGGGGCTTATATTCCAGTGCCGCAATGCATCCATCAACGGTTATATGGTAGACACGATGTTCTCCTCGAATGTCGCCGACGGCAAGAAGGCCAAAGATGCGATCACCTTCGTGAAATCAAGTCTCGAATTGAGCGATATCGATGCAATAGCCGATATCGAACTCACGTTTCACATCTTCAGCTCAGATAACTGGAGTACATACCTCGACACGGAACCGGTCACATTGCGAACGTCGATCGCCGATGAGTACAACTATGAATACGACGACAGCGGCGCGATGCTCTACGACGACGAAGGGTTGCAGATAATCGTTAAGGGGCTGTCCAAGAATGCTTCGTATCTTGGTCCGAGTGTCATTGTCGAAATTATCAACAACCGCGATAATTGCGTCACCGTGCAGACGCGGGATGCCTCCGTGAATGGCTACATGGTGGACCCGATCTTTTCGC
This sequence comes from Eggerthellaceae bacterium, assembly GCA_030533105.1. Taxonomy (GTDB): domain Bacteria; phylum Actinomycetota; class Coriobacteriia; order Coriobacteriales; family Eggerthellaceae; genus SIG42. The sequence continues at coordinate 431 of JAUNJT010000194.1, read as the reverse complement.
CCGAAATAATGCCCGGCAAGCGCATCATAGCCACGATGGATTTCATGTCCTCTTCGTTGAAGGAGAACGATATCGACAATATCGAAGACGTTTCCCTTTACTTCCATGTATTCGATAGCGACACGTGGGAAACCATCGTTGACACAGACATGCTGAGCTTCAGCTTCTAATAAGACAAACGACCGTTACCTGTTTTATTCTACCGAACCGAAAAGGAGTATCCTCTTCGGTTCTAAACCCCAGATCAGACAGGGTGCATTTCGACCGAACCAAAGAGGATACTCCTCTTTGGTTCGCTTCTTTTACGGGGCTTTCCACCTGCGGTTTTAGACCAAAGAGGATACTCCTCTTTGGTTCGTTTTGTGTAATGCGTCCAGCCCAGCGGCGACAACGGCAAGAGCCTGCTCATCAAGAGCGTCTGGAATGACGAT
>JAUNJT010000193.1 GCA_030533105.1 Eggerthellaceae bacterium | reverse complement strand
TATCATAGGTCGCGGCATATTCTGCGTCCGAATCTGCCGCAAAAGCAGTATAGTTCCGATCGGTCCTGCCGCGAAGATATTCTTTCGTTACATCGTCGACCGGGAAGATGCCGTTTTTGCCACCGGCCTCGATGGCCATATTGCAGATGCACAGCCGGTCGTCCATAGAAAGACTCGCAACGCCCGGTCCCGTGAATTCCATGGAACGGTACAGGGCGCCGTCCACACCGATCAAGCCGATGATGTGGAGGATCACATCCTTGCCGCTGACGCCGGCCTGCAGCGCTCCCGTCAGGTTGAACCGCAGCGCTTCAGGTACTTTGAACCAGGCCTGACCTGTTGCCATTCCGGCGGCCAGGTCCGTGGAACCAACGCCGGTGGAGAAGGCGCCCAGCGCGCCGTAGGTGCAGGTGTGAGAGTCGGCGCCGATCACGACGTCGCCGGGGGCGACCAGACCCTTTTCAGGCAGAAGGGCATGTTCGATACCCATGTCGCCGACGTCGTAGAAGTTGTCGATGTCGAACCGCTTCGCGAAGGCGCGGCATTTTTTGCACTGCTCCGCGCTTTTGATGTCTTTGTTTGGGGTAAAGTGATCCATGACGAGGGAAATGCGGCTTTTGTCGAATACGCTGTCGAAGCCGGCTCCGTCGAATTCATTGATCGATACCGGGCCCGTGATGTCGTTGGCCAGGGTCATGTCCAGACAGGCATTGATGAGTTGTCCCGCTGTGACCTGATCCAGACCTGCGTGGGCTGCCAGTATCTTCTGTGTCATTGTCATTCCCATTGTGTATGTTATCCTTTCTGATTGATCTGAATTATACGGCTTCCGCATGGGTCTTATCCTCATCGAGGAAATGGGTGACGTTGTTCATCCGGTTCAGCGCGCTGACGAGGGCGTTCACCGAAGCCAGGATGATGTCCGCCTGGGTGCCGACGCCCCAGTATTGGTTGCCGTTTTTGTCCGCGATGCAGATGTACGCCGCGGCCATCGAGTTGGAGTCCGCGCTGATCGCGTGCTCTGAATAGGTGATGAATTCGTAGTTACTGAAGTTGTATTCCGTTTGCCGCAGGGCGTTGCTGACTGCGTCCAGACGGCCGTTTCCGGTGGCCTTCAGATAATAGATCTCATCGTTGATCACGACGCGCATTTCTACACGATAGGCGTCGTCGCCCTTTGTTTTTGTCGTATCCAGGTGACTGAAGCGGGCGTGGGTGATGTCCAGCGGGTCGAAGTAGTTGATGTACTCTTTGCTGAATATCTCAAAGATCTCATCGGCGGAGAGTTCTTCGGAACGCCGGTCAGAGATCCCTTTCATCATGTAGCCAACCTCAGGTCGCAACATCTGCGGAAGGTCGAAACCGTGGTCCCTCTTGATCAGATACGCGACGCCGCCCTTGCCCGACTGGCTGTTGATCCGGATGACATTGCCGTCGTACTTGCGACCCACATCGTGGGGATCGATGGGCAGATAGGGAACGGTCCACCGGGACGGGTCCGTTTCCTCTCGCCAGTTCATGCCTTTGGCGATGGCGTCCTGGTGGGAACCGGAGAACGCTGCAAAGACAAGGGAGCCGCTGTAGGGATGGCGCGGGCTGACCTGCAGTCCGGTGAAGTGCTCATAGGCACCGACTACATCCGGCATATGCGAGAAGTCCAGTCCGGGATCTACGCCATGGCTGTACATGTTCATGGCCAGTGTGACGATGTCCACATTGCCGGTGCGCTCCCCGTTGCCGAAGAGGGTGCCCTCGATCCGGTCGCCGCCTGCCAGCAGGCCC
>JAUNJT010000192.1 GCA_030533105.1 Eggerthellaceae bacterium | reverse complement strand
GGTTTCGACGAGCCGACATCCTCTGAGCGCGTTTCTCTGTTGCCTTGGAAAGATGCGGTTGCTATTATCGCCGTGGGTACAAACAATCTCCGTGCACACGGTGCACGCAGCGTGATGCTAGGCCGACTCGTATCGGCTTCTACGTGTGTTTACGGGGGTACTCATGAAACGAAGCGGATTCAGCAATCCGGTTTTCCTCATCTCGCTCATTCTGTGTGCAGCTATCGCTGTTTGGGCTATTGCGTTCAACGAGAACTTCACCGAGATCTCGAATGCGGTGTTCGCTTTCCTGACCACGGATTTCGGCTGGCTCTACCTTATAGCCATGTTGTCGTTCGTCGTGTTCGCGCTCTTCGTCGCCTTCTCGAAGTGGGGCAAGATCAAGTTGGGACCCGACGATTCCGAGCCGGAGTATTCCACGGTCTCGTGGTTCGCGATGCTGTTCGGATGCGGCATGGGCGTTGGATTGGTGTTCTGGGGCATTGCCGAACCCATCTCGCATTACGTCGGCCCCATGGCGGGAATTGAACCCTCTTCGCCCGAGGCGGCGAGTTTCGCCATGTCTGCCTCGTTCATGCACTGGGGCATCCATCCCTGGGCGAACTACGCCATCATCGGCCTCGCCCTCGGCTACTTCATGTACCGCAAGGGCAAATCGGCGCTCATCAGCTCAGCTCTTTCCCCCGTTCTGGGCGAGAAGAACGCCAAAGGTGCACTCGGCAAGCTCGTCGACATCCTCGCTTTGTTCGCCACCATGGCCGGCGTGGTCACCTCGCTGGGTTTGGGTGTGCTCCAGATCAACGACGGCCTGAACTATCTGTTCGAGATTCCGACCATCTTGACCGTCCAAATCATCATCATCCTCGTCATTTCGGTGATCTTCATCGGCTCGGCGGTTCTGGGAATCGATCGCGGTATCAAGGTCATCTCCGACGCGAACCTCTACATCGCAATCGGCGTCATGATCGTGTGCTTCATCGTCGGGCCGAAGATCGACGTGCTGAACAACCTCGTCGGCGGCATCGGCGATTACTTCGGCACGTTCTTCCAGAGCAGCCTAGGCATGACCGCTTACGGCGATAACACCTGGATGCTCGGTTGGCGCATTTTCTATTGGGCCTGGTGGATTGCATGGGCGCCATTCGTCGGCGTGTTCATCGCCCGTATCTCCAAAGGCCGCACGATCCGCGAATTCGTATTGGGCGTTGTGCTCGTGCCCGCCGTCGCCTCGATCCTGTGGTTCGCAGTGTTCGGATCGATGGGCCTCTCGCTGGCAGAAGGCGGCGTGCTGAGCCCCGAAGCGGTTGCATCCGTAGCCGCATCGCCCGAGACAGGCCTGTTCCTCGTGTTGAACCAGTACCCGCTCGGCATGGTCATCTCGGTCGTCACGCTGGTGCTCATCTGCACGTTCTTCATCACGTCGGCGAACTCCGGCACGTTTGTTCTGGGCATGCTGTCAAGCGACGGCGACATGAACCCGTCGAACGCCAAGAAGATATTGTGGGGTGTCGTCTTGACCGCCATGTCTATCGGCCTGCTCATCGCTGGAGGATTGAAGCCGCTGCAGACGATTTCCATTGCGGCGGCGTTCCCGTTCATCTTCGTCATGTTCGCAGCGATGGTGTCGGTGGTGAAGGGCCTTGCGCACGATGCCGATACGCCGAACGTCGGCGACCCGGATTTCGCTCCTGATGGCTCGGACTCCGTTCTGGATGAGCAATTGGAGAATCAAGAGGCGTAGCACGTTGTTCGAGGGCAGCCCCCGCTCTTGCAACTAGGCGG
>JAUNJT010000004.1 GCA_030533105.1 Eggerthellaceae bacterium | reverse complement strand
CCTTTGATCAGCTGCGGGACGGCGATGCCGACGAACGAGATCGGACCTGCGAATGCGGTGACGCATGCTGCAAGCAAGCTGGATAGCAAGACGAGCAGTGCCCGGAATACCTTGACGTTCACGCCGACGTTGGCTGCATAGTTCTCACCGAGCTGATATGCCGAAATGGGTTTCGAGAGCATAAATACGGCAATCGATGCGGCCATGACGACGATGAACGAAACTGAAACGTTGCTCCAGGTGATACCACTGAAGCTACCGAGCGACCAATTGTGCAGATTCACGATATCCGAATCATTGGCGAAGGTGATGATGAGCTCGGTGATTGCGCTGCAGATGTAGCCGATCATAACGCCGCCAACGATGAGCATGCCCTGTCCCTTGATGCGTTTCGAGAGAACAAGGACGAAACCCATGGCCATCATCGCGCCAAGGAATGCCGCGATGATCATCAAAGTGGATGACATCTTGATGCCAGCCTGAAGGGCGAACACCATGCAAATCGCGATGATGAGCTTTGCGCCGCTCGAGATACCGAGGACGAACGGGCCGGCAATCGGGTTATGGAAGAAGGTTTGCAGAAGATAGCCAGCAAGCGCTAGCGCGCCACCGAGGATGATGGCAGCGAGTGCGCGCGGGATGCGCATTTGCAAGATAATATCGGAATACAGCGAATCGCCGTTTCCTGAGAAAACCGCGAGAACGTCTGACATGGACATGTTCACGCTGCCCGCTATGACGTTGACGATGAAGAATGCAATCAACGCCACGAACAGGATCACGAACGCGATGACCGAGCGCGATTTCCTTTGTTGCTTTGTGAGTTCGTTAGCCATACGTGCTTACAGGCTCCTTCCCGTCGCGAGATAGAGCAGTGCGTTTACAATGCAAGCTGCGATGTTGCTGCCGCCCTTGCGCCCGCGTGCGACGATATACTCTACATTGCGCTCCATGATGATTTCTTTACTGACCTCGACGTTCACAAAACCAACGGGAGCTCCGATGACCAGCTTGGGTTTGAGCTTACCTTCATCGATCAGTTCTGCGACGCGGATGAGTGCGGTCGGCGCGTTGCCGATGGCGATGATCACATCGCCCTCGACCTCGGCGGCCTTATCCATGCAGATTGTCGAACGCGTGCAGCCGGATTCCTTCGCGCGTCGTGCAACATCTTCATCGGCGATGAAGCATGCGGCCTGGCAACCGAGCTTCGCGAGCGTCGGTTTGCTGATGCCGCTATATGCCATCTTCGTATCGGTGACGATGGTGCAACCGGCTTTGAGAGCTTCGATGCCCGCTTCGAGAGCATGCGGCGAAAACGCGAGGTTACGCGCATAATCGAAATCGGCAGATGTGTGAATGCACCGCTTTATGACCGGTGCCTGGGCAGGATCGAGCGTGATGCCTTGCGCGCTCAGCTCCTCATCGATGATTTGCATGCTTCGCCGTTCGATATCATTTGGCAGCACGTTCTCGATTTGCAGCATTCCTATTCGTTGCATACACCCTCCTCGATGATACGCATGAGTTTGTCCATATCCAAAGCAGCCTCGACCGCATCGGCCAGCGCATCGTATTGGGATTCCTTATAGTCCGCGAAACTCAATTCAGGCGAACCTTCATCTGCCACGCCCGTTCGCTTGCACAGAAGCGAGACAAGCGCCTGTACGAAGCTACCGTCTTCGAACAAGCCGTGGCAGTAGGTGCCCATGATGTTACCGCTCACGCATCCGTCGAGCTTCTCTTCTCCCGTTGCCGCATCGACGATGGTCGCGAACGCTTGCGCATCTGGGGCGAGCGTCGTAGAGCCCATGTGGATTTCGTAACCGGTAAGCGTGGTGTTCGAAAGCGTTTCAAGCGGCTCGGAGAATGCGTGCGTGCACGCATGGACGCGCGTCTGGGTCTTCTCTGTTGTGAAGACGGTAGCGACCGGCAGAAGCCCGAGGCCTTCCGCCATGCCGCCAGCTTCCATGCCATCGGGGTCGTCGATGGTCTCACCAAGGATCTGATAGCCACCGCAGATGCCGAGAATGATGGTGCCTGCCGCTGCGCATGCGCAAATCGCTTCAGCAAGGCCTTGCTCTTTGAGCCATGCGAGGTCGAACAGCGTGTTCTTCGCGCCGGGGATGACGATGAGGTCGGGCTGACCGAGGCGACTGAGCCTGTCGACATAACGTACCGATACCTGGCGATAACGTTCGAGTGGATTGAGGTCGGTGAAGTTGCTGACGTGCGGAAGCCTGATGACAGCCACATCGATTATGCCAGGCGTTGCCTCGTACTGCACGATGCGGCTGGAAAGCGAATCCTCGTCGTCGATGTCGAGTCGCAAATAGGGTACGACACCGAGGCACGGAACGCCGCACAGCTCTTCCAGTTTGTCGAGGCCGGGCGTGAGCAGCGACTCATCGCCGCGGAACTTGTTGATGATCGTTCCTTTGACCAGAGCACGCTCGTCGTCCTCGAGCAGGGCGATGGTGCCGTACAAGCTTGCGAACACGCCGCCACGGTCGATGTCACCAACGATGAGCACGGGCGCGTTGAACATCTTTGCAACGCCCATGTTAACGATATCATCGCTCTTCAGGTTGATTTCAGCAGGTGATCCCGCTCCTTCGATGACGATGATGTCATGGGTTTCTGCGAGTTTCGCAAACGCCGCGCGAATCTGAGGTTTCAGCGTGTGCTTGAATGCAAAATAATCGACGGCCGACATGTTGTCGAGTACCTGTCCGTTGACGATGATCTGGCTTCCCGTATCGCCGGTCGGCTTGAGCAGAATCGGATTCATGGCCACGTCGGGCTCGATGCCCGCCGCTTCTGCCTGCATGACCTGCGCGCGGCCCATCTCCATGCCATCGTGCGTGATGAAGCTGTTCAAGGCCATGTTCTGGCTCTTAAACGGCGCGGGAGAATAACCCCTGCGCTTGAGGATGCGGCACAACGCGGCAACGGTGTAGCTCTTGCCAGCATCGGACGTGGTGCCTTGTATCATGATTGCTTTCGTCATATCACTTCTCCTGCAAAGCATCGGCGAGAGCCGCAATGAGTTTTTCATTCTTCTCGTGCGAGAGAATCGCGACGCGATAGCTGCCCACCCCAAGGCCGGGGAAATTCGAGCAGTCGCGGATGAGGATGCCATGGTGCCTTAGGTGGCTGACGAGTTCGCCACCATCGTTCAATTCGAAGAACAGGTAGTTCGCTTCGCCTTGTGCGCGGATGCCGAGTTGGGCAAGCTTTTCCTTCATGAATGCGCGCTCGGCTTGTACAAGCTCGCGTAGCTTCTCCACATAGCCTGTGCTGGAAAGCGCTGCGATGCCTGCGGTCTGTGCAACGGTGGAAACGGCCCAAGGCTGCTCGGCGTTGCGCAGCCGATCGATGAGTGCTGCGTCGGTGCCGAGCAGATATCCCAAACGAAGGCCCGCCATGCCGTAGAGCTTCGTGAATGCTTTCAAGATGATGAGCTTCTCGCTATCGGCAATGTGCGATTCCATGGTCGTAGCGGAAGGGTCATCGATGAATTCGATGAAACATTCGTCGACGATGAGCCAGGCATCGATTTCGTTGCAGCGGGCCAATGCCCGTTCGACCACGTCGCGTGGCGTGACGAGCCCGCACGGATTGTTGGGTTGGCAGATGAACACCACATCGATGTCATCGGTGATGGCAGCGATGAAGGATTCATCGAGGGCGTAGCCAGTGCCGGGTGCTAGATAATGACGTTTGATATCGCAATTGACCTGCGACAATGCCGTTGCATATTCCGAGAAGGTCGGAGCAGCGAGCAATGCGCGCTTCGGCTCGAGCACGCGAGCGATACGATAAATTAGGTCAGAGCAGCCGTTCCCGCACAGGATGTGCGTGGGGTCGATGCCATGATGTGCACCAAGTGCACAGGTCAGCTTGCGGCATAGCGGATCGGGATATGCGGCAAGGCCCGCGATGCATCCCTCAATCGCCTTTACTACTTCATCGGGAAGCCCTAGAGGCGAAACGTTTGCGGAGAAATCGAGCGGTTCGTAACCGAACTCATCGACGAAACCTTGGATATCCCCACCGTGGTCGAGCATCTAAAGCACCTCCCCTCCGATGGCGAATTGCAAGGCAAGCCTAATTGCGCAGAACACAAGCGTGGATGCGATAACCGCACCGTACATGAGACGATTGGTCCGCTTGATATCGTCGGGCTCGATGGCGCGCACCTCATCGCCGATGAATTCCTTGTCATGCAGGACGCCGAAGTAATACATGGGTCCAAGCAGCTTCACGCCGAGCGCGCCGGCAACAACGCTTTCGGTTTGTGCGGAGTTCGGCGAAGGGGACTTACGACGGTCGCGACGCCAGATCTTAAAGGCGCGCGATGCATCGGCATCTTTGACGAAGAGAGCGGAGAACATGAGGGCGAATGCGCTCAGTCGCGCGGGAATCCAGTTGACGACATCATCCAAAAGCGCCGCGCATGTCCCGAAATAGCGGTACTGGTCATTCTTGTAACCGATCATGGAATCCATGGTGTTGATGGCCTTGTAGAGCATCGCGAGGGGAGCGCCGCCGATAACGAACCAGAAGACAGGGGCGATGATGCCATCCGAAGTGTTCTCGGCGATGGTTTCGACGGTGCCTCGAACGACGCCCGCTTCGTCTAGGCGGTCGGTATCCCTGCCGACGATCATTCCTACGGCTTTCCTTGAGGCCTCCAGGTCACCTGATGCGAGTGCGTTGTAAACCGTCATGCCGGCATCCGCCAGACCCTTTGTTGCAACGATCTGGTAGAGCCAGAACGCCGAAATGATGACAGGAAGCCATTCCCAGATCAATCCGCAGAGCATAAGTATCGCCCAAGGCACGACAAAGGCGATGACGCACACGATGAGCACTAGAAGGATGCCGGTTGTACGTTCGCCTTGCTTGGTGGCGGGGAAACGTTTGCGAAGTGCGGGCTCGAGTGCAGCGATGAGCTTGCCGAAGAGCACAGCGGGGCAGATGGCGCTTAAGCGCTCTCCGAGTGCGAAGTCGAGTGCGACTCCAACGATGCACGCGAGGATGAGCTTCATTACCCTTTTGCCTCCTTGAACGCCGAGGCGGCTCGAACGAAGTTCTCGGCGAAACGAGGTGCGGCGGGTAGGTATAGATGCGGAAAGCCCGCGAACAGATGATTATCCGAATAACAGCAATCCCAATTGCGCTTTGAAAGGGGCTTTCTGGCATGGAAGGCCGTACCATTCTCATCGCTATCGTAATAATGGAATTCGTGCGCCCTGAAGGTTTCACCTATTTGCGCAGCGAAGCCTGCTTGCTGCGCTGCGAGCTCGATATATCCGAAGCGTGAGAGCTTGCCTGTATAGTGGGCACCGCCAGGCAAGATGCCTGCCAGCGGCCACTCGATGCCCTCTAAATCGGTCAGGTGTTCTTTAAGATAGAGGAAGCCGCCGCATTCGGCGAAGATGGGCATGCCGGTTCCGCATGCATGCCTTACCGATGCGAGCATCGCTTCGTTTGCGGAAAGCTCCTTGGCATACAGTTCAGGATAACCGCCACCGAAGTAGAGCGCGTCTGCGTCTTCGGGTAGCTTCTCGTCATGCAAAGGAGAGAAGCCGACGATCGTAGCGCCGAGTTGGCGCAGCCGCTCAAGGCTCTCTTCGTAATAGAAGCAGAAAGCGTTGTCGTTCGCTACTGCGATGACGGGTGCGTTCTGGACGATGGGCTCGATTTCGAATGGTTCGTACTCGAACGGTTCGGCATCTCTTGCGATGGCGATGAGCCCATCGACATCTACAGAGTCATCGAGCAAATCTGCCATCTTATCGATGCGTGCTTGCAAGTCGGTGACCTCGTCAGCGGTGATCAGACCCAAGTGCCTGCTTTCAAGTACCGCATCGTGCTCAACCGGCACGTAGCCGAGTACGGGGATATCGCACTCCGATTCAACGGCGCGCGAGATGAGGGAATAGGCGCTTTTCGAACAACGGTTGACGATGACGCCGGCGATATGGGTTTGCTCGCGGAACTCTTGCACGCCCTTGATCACCGAGGCGAGCGTAAGCGAGGTGCCGCGCCCATCCGCGATAAGGATGACGGGCGTGTGCGTTGTTCTTGCCAGATGATAGGCGCTGGCCTGCGTCGTCGTGCCACCCAACCCATCGAAAAAGCCCATGACGCCCTCGAGTACGGCAAGCTCAGCGTTTTGCGAGCTTTGGCCGAAAAGGGTTCTCACTTCGTCTTCCGTCGAGAAGAAAAGGTCGAGGTTGCGGCACGGCGTATCGAGCACGCGCTTGTGGAACATCGGGTCGATGTAGTCGGGGCCGCACTTGTAGGCTTCTAGTTTCATGCCGCGTCGCGCAAGGCAACGCAACAGGCCACTCGTGATGGTCGTCTTTCCCGATCCGCTCGAGACGGCGGAGATCAGAATGCGGGGTGTGGCGCACAGGCTCATCAGATTCACGCATCCGTTTCTTCTCTTGGGTCGTTTTGCGCGGCAGATCCGTGTGCTTCGAACACCAAGATCGGGTTCTCGGCAGTCATGAGGTGATATCGACCTGCTTCGTGCGATGTGGCGACCGAGATCTGGGTTGCTTGATAGCCATCGATTGCGCCGCGTTCGGCAAGATCGGCGAGCAGCGCTTGGGTTTGCGCGATGGTTTCGAGCGTGATGGCAGAGATGACGATGCGCGCCTGTTTGTTCGCAGCAAGCACCGCATCGACGATTTGCGCAAGCCCGCCAGTGCTTCCACCGATGAATGCGACGTCAGGCGCAGGAAGGTTGACAAGCGCCATAGGCGCTCGACCTTGCACGACAGTGACGTTATATGCGCCGAAACGCACACGGTTCTGCTCGATGAGCGAGCAACCTTCCTCCTTGAATTCTATGGCATACACGCGGGCGGTGGGCTGCATGCATGCGGCTTCGATGCTGATCGAACCCGTGCCTGCACCGATATCCCATACGACCTCATCGTTCGCCACGCGCATTTTGGATGTGCACAACGCGCGGATATCGCGCTTGGTCATCGGTATGGCTCCGCGAATAAACGCGTCATCGGGAATGCCGGGGAAGCCTGCGTACGCGGCGACTTCGTCATCGCACAGCTGTCCGCGGGAAATCCAAATCGCGGACAAAGAGTCGAACTCGCGCTCGAGCAGTTCGGCAGCGGTTCCCGTGGTAATGCATTCGTCCTCATATGAGAGGCGCTCGCCAATGGCGACTTCACAGAATCCCAGGCCGCAGTCTGCAAGCTCGCGAATGATCGTCTGTGGTGTTAATTCACCACCCGTAAGCAGGAAGACCTGCTCATGCGATAACACCATGCCCAGCACGTTGCACGTTTTGCCGTGCGCGCTCGCAAGTGCGACGCTTTGCCAAGGTTTGGTGAGTTTGGATGCGAAGTACTGTACGGTGGTGATGCCGGGAACAAGCTCGACGTTGGCGTGCGGCAAGCGTTCGTTGATCGTGCGGGTGACGCTGGTCGCTAAGCTGTAGAAGCCCGTATCGCCTGAACATAAGATTGCGAAGCGCTCTGCATCGTCGGCCGCTTCGATGGCGTTGACGATGGCGTTTGGCGAAATAGCCTTCAATTCCGCAGCTGCTTCTTTGCCAGCTGCCATCCTTGCTGCCTGCGCGCTTTCGAGCATGCGTTTGGCACCGACGAGCACATCGGCATCCTGAATAGCTTGCGCTGCCTGCGCAGTCATTGTGGATGCATCACCCATGCCGATGCCGACTATCCAAATCATCATAGCTATCTCCTATAACCCATGATCACATCGAACGCGCTATCGGGATACAAGCCGTCATCCGATTCGTCCGGTCGCGCGATGGCGATGCACGTGATGTTGCGCTGTCGACAGGCTTCTGCTTTTTCGGGAAAACCGCCTGCCGCGCCGCTATCTTTCGTAACAAGAGCCGTGATGCCGAAGAGGTCGATGTCATTGATGTTGTCCTCAAGAGAGAACGGACCGCGCTTAGCGATGATGTGGTCATCGGTAAGACCTGCCTCATGGCATGCGTCGACAGATGCCGCATCATCGAGAACGCGTGCGTATATGCGTTCGGCGAATCGCGGCAATACGGTATAGGCGCCGATCTGCTTGCTACCTGTGGTCGTCAACACGATGGCATCATCGGGAATGAGTGCAATCGCCTCCTCGAGCGTGGGCACAACCAGGCATCCGGTCAAATCGGAGGGTTCGCGCACTACTCGGATGAGCGGCTTGCCTGTAGCATCGGCGGCTTCCTTGACATGCGTGCTGATGGACTTTGCGAACGGGTGCGTAGCATCGACGATCACATCGAAGTCCTTGAACAGTTCGAGCTTTTCCTCATAGGTCAATGGCCCGACGATGGTTTCGAGTCTATCGACATCGGTCGGCATGCTACGTGCACCGACTTCGCTTGCCACGCTTACGTAGGTCGAAACGCCTGCGTTCGCCAAGCGAATCGCAAGTTCCTTACCCTCGGTTGTACCACTGAACAGAAGTACCCGCATCAGTCCGTCGACCCCATCTCTGGTTTCTTCTCGTAGCCACGTGGCGTGACCATCCTGCCATCGATGATGCGCGTTTTCTCATTGCCGACAAACGCAGTGCAGAACATGTCGCATTCGTAATCGCGTAGCTTTGCAAGTGTGCCGATCCAGAAGGACTGGTCGTCGCGTCCGATTTGACGAACGACGCCGCAGACCGTTTCGGGATTGCGGTGCTCAAGCAGGATATCGCATGCCTTTTGCAGGTGCAGCGGGCGATGGCGGCTCATAGGGTTATAAAGCGCGATGCAGAAATCCGCTTCGCCGGCCGCATGCAGGCGTTTTTCAATTTCCTCCCATGGAGTGAGCTGGTCGGAGAGCGAAATCGTACAGAAGTCATTCGTCAAAGGTGCACCGAGGACCGCTGCACCTGAAAGCGCTGCCGTGACCCCACAGACCACGTCGATGTCGACTGGGTCGAATTCATGGGCGAGTTCCATGATGAGTCCCGCCATGCCATAGACGCCTGCATCGCCGCTGCAGACCATCGCGACGTCCTTGCCCTCGCTCGCCAGACGCAAAGCCTCGCGACAGCGGTCGATTTCCTTGCGCATCGGTGTGGTGAATACGGGTGTGTCAGGCACGACGGCGCTTGCCAGAGCCGTGTAAACATGGTAGCCGCAGATGATATCGGCGTTTTTCAAAGTCTCAATCGCTGCTTGGGTCATGAAGCGTTCATTGCCCGGGCCAAGTCCGACGATGTGCAAGGTTCCGCTCATAGGCTAATCACTCCAGTTCAATGTGCAAGGCTTCACCGCTAATGCGAAGGTGATGCCATCGATAACGGTTTTCGGAATCGCGAGTACGCCTCCCGCTGCTACGCTTGCGCGTTCGCAGACGCAGCTGACGCCGGTGACTCCCTGAACGAAATCCGATGAGCTGAACGCGCCTTCAAGGGCATTGAGCTCGGTTTCGCTGAATGTCTGGAACGGCAGGCCGGCATCTTGCGCGAATGCTACGAGGCCTGGCTCGTCCTTCTTCAGGTCAATGCTCGCGATGGTGCAGATCGCTTCCCGCACGACGTTGTTTTCGCGCAAGAACGTTGTGAAAGCATCCGCGATGCGTGCTTGCTCGGTACCTTTTCGGCAGCCGATACCGACGATGGCGATACGGGGGATGAGGTTCAGCCCCGTCACGTTCGGGTGGATGCCGATATGAATGTCGGCAGCTTGATCGCCGAGAACGGTTTCAACGCCTTTTGGCAGCATGCCGATGATGGGAAGCTCGCTTTCGAACGTCACCGTTTCGCCTGCGAGCAAGCGTGAGGTCACGTCCTTGATGGCGGGCGTGTTCAATACCTTGAGACCCTGCTCGGTTGCCCAGGTGTCAACTGCGAACACGCCGTTTACATCCGATGCGGTCGTGACGGCGAAGGCAGCACCCGTGATAGCGCAGATACGCTTCGCGAGGGCATTCGCCCCGCCGATGTGCCCGCTTAAAAGCGGGATGCAATAGTTGGCGCCTTCGTCTATCACGATGACGGCCGGGTCTTGATCCTTGGCCACCACGTAAGGGGCGATGCTCCTGACTGCGATGCCCGTTGCCGAAACGAATACGAGCGCATCCGCCTCGGCGAATGCTTCAGCAGTCCACTGGTGATGGTTGACCTTGCCTTCGCCGAAGCCCTTCGCGCATGAAGCATCATCACCGGTTGACATGAGGCCATCGGCGATTCGCTTTGAGAGTTCGAGCCCTTTCTGGGTGAACGCTATGAGGCGGATGTCGGCCATGTGCTAGTCCTTATCGGTCGCGTCAACGTTGCCAGCGCTTGCAACTGCGTGGCTGCTCGCTGCGCGGAATTCCGTCGAGAAGGTCGGATCATAGAGTTTAGAACGGTCGTATTCGGAACCGAGGAAGCCTCCCACGCAAACGAGGGTGGTCTTGGTCATATTGTTCTCACGTGCGGTTTGCGCAATCGTGCCTACCGTGCAATAGGCGACGCGCTCATCGGGCCATGTCGCCTTGTACACGAGAGCTGCCGGCGTATCGGCCGTATACGCTCCTCCTGCGATGAGCTCATCTTGCAAGGCATCAAGCAAGCTTGCCGAAAGGAAGATGACCATCGAGCAGCCGTGGCTCGCCATCTTTCTCATGGCTTCGCCCTCGGGAACCGGAGTGCGTCCTTCCATGCGCGTGATGATCACGCTTTGCGAGACGTTCGGAAGTGTATATTCCGCCTTGAGTGCGGCTGCAGCACCGCAGAAACTCGAAACGCCTGGTGTATACGTATAGGGGATGCCCTTTTCATCAAGCACATCCATCTGCTCGCGGATTGCGCCGTACAGGCACGGGTCGCCCGTATGCAATCGCACGGTACGCTTTCCCTGTGCTTCGGCATCGAACATCACATCAAGCACGTCTTCGAGCGTCATCTTCGCGCTGTTGTAGATAACGCAGTCGGGTTTCGCGTAGTCGAGCAGCGCGGGGTTGACCAAGCTTCCCGCATAGATGATGACATCCGCCTGCTCAAGCAGGGTTTTCCCCCTCACGGTGATGAGGTCGGCGGCACCGCTTCCTGCACCTACGAAATCAATCACTGGTTCGCCTTTCCGTCATCGGCATCTTCGATACCGTTTGCATTCCAATCGTCGATTATTGCCTGAGCTTCGGGAGTGACAGCCAAAAGCCCGTAAACGTTCGAGAAAATGATCACGCCGATGCGGACGAACTCTCCAATGCGGCGATCGGCGGCTCCTTGCACGGCTTGGGCGATGCGCTCGATCACTTGGTCGCGTAGGTTCACGTCATCGAGTATCTTGATGCAGGCATCGGTCGTCATCGAGTCGAACAGCTCGTGAATGGTCTCGGTTGATGCTCCGCACCATGCTGCATGCGCCGCGAATATCTCGCGTCTGCAATCTGCCATACGCGAATGCGTGTCCATGATGCTTCCAGCAACCTTGACGAGCTTTCCGATATGGCCTATGAGCAGAACGTTCTCGAAACCATTGATGGCGATGCAGTCCAGCGTTTCACCGATGAAGTTCGCGCATTTGATCAAAGGCATGTTGGGAGGAAGCTCGAGCGATAGCGAGAACGACTCACCGTAGTTGCCCGGTGTCACGATTACGTTTTTGTGTCCCTGTGCTGCTTGATATCGAATCTCGACCTCAAGAGCATCTTTCAATGCTTTCAAGCTTCGTGGTTCCACGATGCCGGTTGTGCCGATGATGGAGATGCCTCCTTCAATGCCGATTGAAGGATTGAAGGTCTTTTTGGCGATTTCCTCTCCATTGACCACTTCAACTACTACGCTGATGCCCTTGAGGCAATCGAACGTATCGAGGCATTCTTGGACAGCGGCTTGGATTTGCTTTCGAGAACCTGAATTGATGGCGGCGTTTCCCGGAGGCTGATTGAGACCTTTTGCCGTTACGCGTCCGACGCCGGAGCCGCCGTCGATGTCAATGCCCGATTCAATGAACCGCACGGTGCAGCGGACCTCGGCACCGTTCGTGACATCGTAATCGTCGCCCGCATCCTTTATGACGCCGAAGGTGGCTTCATCTGCTGACGTGCTAACCAAAATCGGCTCGACGGTCACCTCGATACCCGCAGGGGTCATAACCGATACGATTTGGGGAGCTTGGCCTGTCAGCAATGCGATACAGCCGGCCTTGGCAGCCAGCGTGGCGCACGTGCCGGTGGTGTATCCGCGACGAAGCCGTTCCGTGCCTGAATAGGTGTATTCCTCAAACGCCATGTTCCCTATGCGGCTTTCAGCGATTTCGAGTCGAATGTGAGCTTGTAGTCGATGATGTGCGGTTGACTCATCGCGGTCGTTTCTGCTTGGACTGCGATGGGCGTGTCGAGCGCGCTTACCGGCACTTCGAATGTCGAACCGCCGTCGGTGGTGCTCGGCCTGAGCTCTGCGCCATCCACGATCATCAGGTCATAGTTGCTGCTGCTCCAAACGATGGTCGCAACCATCGCTCCGTTTTCGGATTTGAGCTTTGCAGGGGATTTGACGGTAGCCTTGCCGGTACCGCCTTCAAGCGTTACGGCAACGGTGTATGTGCCGTTTGCAGCGATGCCGTTTTCCACCTTCACGCTCGACGAACTTGATGAGCAGCCAGATATGGCGAACAATGCTCCGAACACGAGCGCTGAAGCAACCAAAAGCGCGGCGATTCTCTTCATGATGACCCTTTCTACCAACTCATCCCGATACACGCAGCGGATAAAAACAAACCGCGAGGCAGGGGAGAAACGGAAAGAAAGGCATCTGTCGGTCGCTTGCGTTTCCGAAGCGGTTCGACGGTGCCAAGCACTTGCTATGACTCGTAGCAGCGTGCTTCCGCAGTAGGAGCAGCGATCTGGCTTGACCCTGCGGGTCTCACAGTAGCGGCACTGCGCAGGATTTGCACCTGCTTCCCTGTATTCCCATGCCTGTTTTCGGCGTTTCATCTCAGAAAAACGCTACCCTTCAATATAACGTTTGCGGGTGGAACTTACAAGCTAAACGGGATGCTCACTGCAGGTGAGAAGGGGTTTTAGAAAGCCTGGAAACACCATGTATCCAACGATGTTGCCGTGTGTTCAGCAAAGGTTTACCAGGACATGCATTTTGAATACAATCGTCTTTGCATGAAACACTCGCTTATCTGTCAATACACCTAGGCTCCATCCCAAAAGAAAGGACGACCAATGAAACGACTTGCATTCGTACTTGCAGCGCTCATGATCACCTGCTGTCTTGCGGCATGCAGCTCTTCGCAAGGTCAGAAGACTGGCGGCAGCCAGCAGATCGCCAATCCCATGGAAGAAAGCACACAGCAAGGCATTGTTGAAGCAACAGGCATCGATTTGCCCGCTCCTGAAGGCGCAACGGATGTCAAGTACTTCATTTACAAGGTCGAGAACCCCATCGCCGAAATGCGATTCACGCTCGACGGCAAGCAGGCGAATCTGCGTGCTCAGGCAACCAGTTTGACGGATCTTGCTATTGATACAAGCAAGGCGAAGAGCGATCAAGCAACCTATGCCGATATCGACATCTCGGGCATGAATTACACATGGGATACCATTGGCACTCAGATTGTGAAAGACCGTTCCGCGTTGTGCTTCGTAGCCGGCAAGGTCGGGTTCATCGCGTGGATTGATGCAGTGCCTGGAATCCTGTATAACCTCAGCATGGATGACGGTGCATCATTCGAAACGCTTGTGCAGATGGCAGATGCTTCCTTCGTGCCGTTGCAGGGTGATGTCGCGTGATTCTCAGAATCGCCGCATAGCGATTGGCGCTGAATCGCTCAGTGGCAAACATAACCGAACATAGAAAGATCCCGCTGGTGGTTTACCAGCTGATGCTCGTTCTTGCCACCATTATCTGGGGCTTGAGCTTCGTTGTCATGAAGAACACCGTTGAGGTGATTCCACCAGCGCTGCTTATCGGCGTGCGCTTTTTGTGCGCGAGCGTGCTTTTGTGTCTCGTGTTCGTCAAGCGCGTGCGTGCGACGTTTTGCCGCGACATGGTGGTGAAAGGCCTGGTTTTAGGCACCTTGCTCTTTTTGGCGTACTGGTTCCAGACCATCGGGGTTGCTAACACCACACCCGGCAAGAACGCGTTCATTACTGCGACGTATGTCGTCATCGTGCCTTTCGGTTGGTGGATCGTCGCACGTAGACGTCCAGGTATTCACAACATCGTCGCAGCCGTGCTTTGCATCGCGGGCATCGGATTGGTCTCGCTTGATAGCGACTTGTCGGCGAACTTTGGCGATATGATGACCCTCGTGGGCGCAGTATGGTTCGCCGTGCACATCATCTTCGTTGCGAAATTCTCCGAAGGTCGCGATATGGTTGTGCTCACCATGTATCAGTTCCTTGCCATGGGTGTATGGGGTCTGCTTATCGGTTTCGCTATCGAGCCGCTCCCTGACCTCTCTGTGCTTTCAAGCGATTTCCTTTGGGACATGGTCTATCTCGTCGTATTTGCGTCTTGTGCGGCGCTATTGTTCCAAAACGTGGCGCAGGCTCATGTGCCCCCGTCCCAAGCCTCGCTACTACTCAGTCTCGAAGCGGTGTTCGGCGTGCTGTTCTCCGTGCTCATCTATGGCGAGCAAATCAGCATTCGCCTGATTGTGGGGTTCGTCTTGGTATTTGTTGCTATAGTGGTCAGCGAAGCTTTTCCCGAGAATAGAAAATCGTTGCAAGAGAAGTGAGTTGGTCCCATGGTGATTACGGGCGCGCAGAATCAAAATGTCATCCTCATCGGTATGCCGGGCGCGGGCAAATCAACGCTTGGCATCGTTCTGGCGAAGATCATGAATAAGTCGTTCATCGATGCCGACCTGATCATCCAGAATCAGTGCGACAAGACGCTGCAGAAGATCATCGATTCGCTGGGTCCTGATGGGTTCATCGAAGTCGAGAACCAGATCCTAAGCGAGATCACCGCCGAGAACACCGTCATCGCAACGGGTGGTAGCGCCGTGTATTCCGAAGCGGCCATGAACCATCTCAAGACCATTGGCATCGTTGTGTATCTGAAGATCTCGTACGAAACGCTGGTAAAACGTCTGAGCGATTTCAGCGAACGCGGCGTGGTCTTAAAAGGCGGCGTGGGTATGAGCATGCGCGAGCTGTACGATGAGCGTCGCCCACTGTACGAGAAGTACGCTGAGCTCACCATCGACGTTAACGATTTGAGCATTACGGCGGCGGCGCGCAAGGTGGCCGACGCCCTTACCGTTAAGTAGTTTTTCGAAGAAACCGAGCATATATGTCCGAGCAAGCTCGAAAAGGCATCGAGGAGGATACGGTTGCGCTTCATGAAGCGCCGGTGAATGATGCTCTTCAAGTGGTCGGCGAACCCGAAGGCGTTCCCGCTCCTGCCTCACCTGCAGACTCACGTGCGGCGCGGCGCGCTGCGCGGAAAGCGCAGAAAAAAGACCCGACGCGTCTCGGTCGGGACTCGATTGGCAAGCTGCTTGTGGAGTTCTCCATTCCGGGTGTCATCAGCATGGTGTTCAGCTCGCTGTACAACCTTATCGACACCGCCTTCCTCGGTCAAGCACTTCCTGATGGCTCGGGCGTTGCAGTTACCACTCTTGCACTTCCTGTGATGACCGTTCTCATCGCGTGCTCGATGATCGCCGGTCAAGGCGGCAACTCCCTTGCCGCCATTCAGCTTGGACAGGGCGATAAGGAGCAGGTGGAGCGTACGCTCGGCAATTCGGCGGTATTGCTTTTCGCTATTTCCGCTATCGTTGCCGTTATTGCCATCGTGTTCATCGGTCCTGTGCTGACCGTCATCGGTACACCCGACATCCTTTGGGATAAGACGAAGACCTTCGTGCAAATCACCTGCATCTTCTTTGCGTTCCAATCGGTCGGTTGGGGTTTGAGTCACTTCATCAGGACGGCTGGACGCCCCGTGTTCTCGCTGATGACCTCGGTAATCGGCACGATCATGTGCATTATCTTCAACTACTGGTTCGTACTTGTCTTAAATTGGGGCGTTGCTGGAAGCGCGTGGGCGAACATCTGCGGACAGGCAATCGGCATGGTGCCCGTCATCTGGTTCTTTACTGCTAACAAGAACACGCCTTTCAAATTGCGGTGGCGTTGCTGCAAGCCGAACCTGCGTCTCATGCTCAAGATACTCACCTTGGGTCTGGCACCGTTCTGCATGCAAGTTGCCTCGACGGTCGTGAACATCGTCTTCAATCAAGTTGCCGGCTACTATGGAGCGTTGAGCCCCATCGGTGTGCAAGGCGCGCTGGCATCGCTCGGCGTAGCGCAGAAGGTTTCCTGGTTCGCATTCTCTCCGTTCATCGGTCTGACGATGGGCGCGCAGCCGCTATTCGGATTCAATTACGGCGCATCGAATTGGGATCGCGTGCTGAAGACCTACAAGATCACGGTTATCACTGCTGTGATTATGGGCACGTTCTGGCTGATCATAACGCGTCTTTTCTCGAATCCTATCGTGGTGCTGTTCGGCGTTACGGGCGAGCTGGAGGAATTCTCCAACATCGCCTTGCTCATCTATACCGTGATGTTCCCGCTGGTCGGCTTCCAAGCAGTTGGTTCGAACTACTTCCAGGCAAGCGGACAGCCGTTGAAGTCGGCGATTCTGGTATTGACCCGTCAGGTCATCTTCCTGATTCCGTTCTATTTCATCATTCCGAACCTTGCTATCGAGCTGTTTGGCGTGGACGGGCTGTATGGCGTCGCTGCGTGCGTGCCAGCTGCGGACTTGTGCTCCGTTCTGGTCACGGCGGTCTTCGTGGTCATCGAACTGCGCAAGCTTCTGCGGTGGCGCAAAGAGGGTTACATCCTGCCGAAGATCATGCCGAACAGCGAATCCGAGCAGGAGATGGCTCAGTCCTAACGGGTAATCCGTTTGGCGCGCAAACGCTTCACGAACACTGTTTTGCTACCGGGATTCTTGCTGGACCTTACTTCTTCACGGAATCGATGCCTGTGAAATCCTTTCTCCAGAGCTTTCTGAAGATGAGGGAAGCTATGAGCGTGAGGACGAGGTTGATAGTGGCGATGATAAAGAATTCGAAACGCGCATCGGGGCCGAGAATGTTGGAAAGCACGATGTTGATGAGCGCTGCCGGGAGAACGCAGAGATTGATGATGGCTAGATTGATGGGGTAGCGCTTCGGCCCGAAACGAAGTCGGACGAATGCAGACGAAAGCACTGGGTTGTAAGCTACGACGGAAGAAAGCGCGCCGATCACATAGAGCGTGGGCAGTTCGAAGATAAACGCTGCGAGGATGCAAAGCATGCCCAGCAGGGTGACCACGGCTTCGAAGATATAGGTGAATGGGGTGCCCTTACGATCGATGAGCGCACCTAAGACGATGCGGATAAGCCCGTTGCTCAGGGCGACCAGACCGACGAGCGTTGAGGAGAAAAGCTCGCTCAGACCGAGCATCATGCCGTCGCTGGCAATCGATCCGATGACACCGAGACCCATGACGGACACGAGCGTGAACGCCACGAAGTAGACGATGAAGATCGGCGTTTTAAGTACGCTGTCGTTTTCGAAATGGATCGATGGGTCGTAGCGTTCTGCTTCGCTGGGCGTTTCGGCATCGCTGCCTGAACCCGTTGCCATGATTTGTGCGATATTCACAGGCGGACGCGTGAGTAGCGCAGCAAGTAAAAGCGAGAGCACGGCACCTGCGATGCCGACACCGACGAAGACCGTGCCGATGGAGCCCGTGACCGCACGCATCGCGAGGACGATGTTACCTAAAAGCAAGCTTGAAATACCGAATCCGAGCAGCAAAAGACCTGATGCGAGACCGGTTCTATCGGGAAACCAAGGGACGACGGTTCCGACGATGCCGGTGTAGCCGACACCAGATGCAAGACCACCGATGATCGCGTAACTTACATACAGCACGGGGACGCCCACGCTCTTGCCGAGCATGCCGGTAGAGCAGAACGCTATTGCGAAAAGGATGGCCGCGGCAATCATCATGGTTCGTGGAGCGAAACGCTTGAGCAAGAAAGAGCAGCTCAGGGTGCCGATGCAAAACGCAACCATCATGATGTAGAAGACGGGCCCGATATCATCAAGCCCGAAGTCTTCCTTCATGGGCAGGACGAACATCGAATAGCCGTAAATCAGTCCGATGAACAACAGGCAGATCATGCCCAATGCTAAAAGAACCAGGCGCTTTCGGGAAAGCGCCTGGCGAGTTAGCGTGTTGGCAGATGCCGTCATTTGCGATTCTTGCCCGCTAGTTCTTCATGATGTACGTATCGGTGATGGCGTTGGTCAGCGACTGATAGTAGCTCTTGACCGAAAGCTGGAATGAGGAGCTCGTCGAGTTCCCCAAAACGCTGGTTGCATCGGAGGTCGTCATAAGGCCGGAAACCACGATGCCGGAGTTGTTTCCGTACTTGCTATCAACAGGAAGCTCGAACGTAAATGCATCGTCCGCATAGGTTCCTTCGACGTTGGTGTACTCAAGAACGACATCGTCGGTAGAGGAATCCATGTCGCCCTTCTGCTTGTTGCGTTCGTGGCCGTGATACACAACTGAAAGATCGGCGATGATGGTTCCCTTTGTCGCATCGATTTCCTTGATGTTCACACGCACCGAAGCCTGCTTTGCCTTTCCGCCATAACATGCAGGATTCATGGTGGTGTTGTCGAAGCTGTCAACCTTCCATGCGCCGATCAACGGGTTAGTTGTATCGGGATTGGAGGGCGTAACGTTGTTGCCGTCCTTCTCGTATTCGGCGATTTTCTGAGAAAGCTCTTTGTTCTCGGTGGTGAGCTTCTCAACCTGAGTTTGGAGCTCCTTGTTCTCATTAGTGAGGTTCTCAACCTTCGGGTTGAAATAGAACCAGGCTGCAACTGCACCGCCTGCTGCGAGCGCAAGGGCGAGGATGATGCAAAGAACTACCAGCGGGGCGCGGGATTTGCCCGCGGCTTTGCGCGCAGCCTTGTAAGCCGCCTTCGCATCTTTGTATTGGGCTTTGCTGAGCTTAGAGTAGTTGATGGGTGCTTGGTTGCTCGCGCTCTTGGCAGGAGCAGGTTCTTCGACTACGGCCGAGACCGTTGCGATGGGGTCGCTTCCGCAGTTCGGGCACAAGATAGAATCGTCAGGAATCTCTGTTCCGCAACTTGCGCAAATCATAGCGTCTCCTTTCCCGCGTGTTCGAAAATGTGTTTTCGTGCATATCATAGCCAATTTGCAGGATGCGCACAGACCGATTCAACTAATTACGCGAAAAAAGCGTAGAGCCCTTAACCTGCATGGGCGTGTTATGCTGCAAAACTATGGGAACGCAGGCAAAGACGCAACGCAAGAAAAACCAGATAGATATGCTGCATTGCAATATCTGGAAGGGTTTGCTGCGCTTTGCGTTGCCCCTTGCGGCAACGAATTTGCTCCAGCAGTTGTTCAACGTGACGGATATTGCGATTGTGGGGCAGTTCTCAAGCAGCGAAGCGCTTTCAGCGGTAGGCGTGAACGCGCCGCTTACGAACCTGGTCGTCAACATCTTCGTCGGCTTATCGGTTGGCACGAACGTAGTGGTTGCCAACCTGCTCGGCAAAGGGGATGCGCACGGTGTCAGCCGTGCGGTGCACACCTCCATCGTCGTTGCGTTCATCAGCGGCATCATCGTTGGGATTGCCGGGCCCTTGCTCGTCGACGTGATGCTCGGTTGGATGCAAACGCCCGAAAACATCTTCGACATGGCGCACACCTATCTGACGATCTATCTGCTCGGCGCGCCGTTCATCATGCTCTTGAATTTCACCTCGGCGATCTTACGTAGCAAGGGCGACACGCGGCGACCGTTTATCGTGCTTGTCATTGCGGGCATTATCAATGTCGTCTTAAACATCGCGTTCGTCGTGGGGCTGGGGATGGATGCGAACGGCGTGGCGCTTGCGACGGTCATCGCGAACGCGGTAAGCTCCATCGCCTTGCTCGTGATCCTCTTCCGCGAGACCGATGAGGTGCGCGTTGAGCTTAAGAAGCTTTGCTTCGATTGGCCGCTGTTCTGCAGGATATTCGCGCTTGGGGTTCCTGCGGGCATTCAAGGTTTGATGTTCTCGCTCTCGAACGTGATCATTCAGGTAGGTCTCAACGAGCTCGGTTCGCAGGTCGTTGCAGGTAGCACTGCCGCGCTCAACATGGAGATCATGTGCTACATGATTGCCGCTGCATTCGGGCAGGGTGCGATGACCTTCGTCAGTCAGAATCATGGCGCAGGAAACTATCCGCGTTGCCGCAGCATCGTTCGGTGGTCAACGCTGCTTTTGACGCTGTTCATCGGCGTCGCGAGCGCGTTCATCGTGCTTTTCGCGTCGTTCTTCTCGGGGCTGTTCTCTTCCGATCCCGAGGTCATCGAATTCTCGAACATCCGCATCTATTACGTCACATCATTCGAGATCGTCTGTGGTTTGATCGAGATCTATTCGGGCGCTCTGCGCGGTCACGGTTGGTCGATGACGCCCGCCGCCATCTGCGTGGTAGGCATCTGCGTTTTGCGTATCGGGTGGGTATATACCGCATTTGCGATGTGGCCGACCTATGAATGCCTGCTCATTGCGTACGGGTTGAGTTGGGTAGCCGCTTTGATCGGCATGGTCATCGCATATTTCGTATGCGTGAGACGAATTGATAAGCAGGCTTTGGCGGCCAACGATTCCGCACTTCAATAGCATGTTTCTATTGATGCCGTGGAGTTCCTTGAACGCTTCGGCGAGCATGCGGTATCCTAGCAGGCAACCCAGACGTACACGCTCTGTCAGAAGGTAGCTTATGACACATGCACGGGGGCGCTCATCATCCAGTCGCTGCATGCCCGCCGAATGTTCAACACGTAGCGCATCCATCGCATTCCGCAACGCGGTCATCTGCGTGCTCGCCTCATTGTGCCTTATTGTCGCCATGCTTCCCCTGCCCGCATTCACCCAAACCGCCTATGCTGATACCGAAAGCGATTTGAATGCTGCAAAAGAGCGCTTCGAAGAGGTTCAGGCGCAACTTGACGGCCTGATTGCCGAGTGTTCGGCAATCAGCGCGCAGCAAGTCGAAACGCAAGAGAAGATCGATGCAACGCGCGAAAGCATACGCGAAGCCGAGGAGCTCATCGCCCAAAAGGAGAAAGAGCTTGCAGTGCATCAAGAGCAGCTCTCGGATTTCGCGGTGGAAAGCTACAAGTCGGACTCCGTCGGTTTCCTCGATGTGCTCATGTCGTCGCAGTCGTTCGAATCGTTCATCTCGATGTGGCGTTACGTCGAGCGCATCAACATGCAGAAGATGTCGCTGATCGATTCGGTGCGTCAGATCAAGGAAGAGCTCAACCAGCGCAAGGCTCAGCTCGAATCCGATATGGCTGCGCTCGAGGAACTCAGCGCGCAGCTCGAAGAGCAGATGCAGAATCTGACCGCCAAGCAGACGGAAACCCAGGAACTGCTCGATAGCCTCGACGACGAAGTCAAGAAGCTGACCGAGCAGTATGACCGGGAGCTCGCTGCGCGTGCGGCCGCCGAAGCCGCGGCGCGCAACGCATGGGCGAACAACATGTCTTACGCCGAGCTCGGCTACGAGGCACCTGATTTGGTGGTCACGGGTGAGGGCTCTCTTTCCGACGTCATCGCCGCGTGCTATTCCACGGGAAGCCCGGGCTACAACCTGTGTGCTGCCTGGGTGACCTACGTGTTCAACAACGCGGGTGTCGGGCGCTTCAACGGCAACGCGAACGATATGTATGCCAACTGGTGCTACAGTTCCGACCTTTCGGAGTTGCAGCCAGGCATGATCGTTGCGGTCGGTACCAATCCGAAGGGAGGATGGGCAGGCCTAGTCTATGGTCACGTCGGCATCTACATTGGCGACGGTATCGTGATGGAGAACATCGGCTACATCGCGAGGACCCCGATTTCGGACTGGATAAGCTGGTATAACGTTTCGCCCCGTTGGGGATGGCTTGGCGGCGTGGTTCTCTATTAAATATGGCTATTGGAATCGAGTGCCAGCCAGAAGCCTGTATGACGCGATTGTGGATGCGACAAGAATTACCATGTCGCATCTTTTTTCTTTCAGTCATAATGGCGAGGTGCGATAATCTCAACACATGTTGAGCCCGAGTCGAAGGAAGGGCGCAAGGGCTAAAAAGCCAAGGAGGTCGTCATGGCGAACCGGAGTCTCGCGAAAGCCGCAAAAGATTGCTGCATCCTAGTGACCGGCGGAGCCGGTTTCATCGGCAGTCACACAGTTGTGGAACTGCTTGAACGCGGTTATCGCGTCGTGGTCGTCGACGACTTGAGCAATTCGAGCAGCGTGGCACTCGATCGTGTACGTCAGATCACAGGGGCGGATGAGAACCAACTGCGTTTCGTGCAAGCGAGCATTCTCGACAGGGATGCTCTCGAAGTCGTTTTCAGCGAGAATCCCATCGACGCCATCATCCACTTCGCAGGCTTCAAAGCGGTTGGTGAAAGCGTTCGCAAGCCGCTCGAGTATTACTGGAACAATATCGCTGGCACGCTTATCCTGTGCGATGTAGCACGCAATCACGATGTGAAGAACATAGTGTTCAGCTCGAGCGCTACCGTATACGGCGAGCCGGAGTTCGTACCCATCACCGAAAGCTGTCCGAAGCATACGCCGACCAATCCCTACGGGCAGACCAAGAGCATGCTCGAGCAGATCTTAAGCGATCTATATGGTGGCGATCCTGAGTGGAACGTGGTGCTATTGCGGTACTTCAACCCGATCGGAGCGCATGAAAGCGGCCTTATCGGCGAAGACCCGAAGGGCATTCCCAACAACCTTCTTCCATATGTAGCGCAGGTTGCAGTGGGCAAGCTGGAGTGCGTCGGCGTATTCGGCGACGATTATCCGACGCCCGATGGCACGGGTGTGCGCGATTACATCCACGTGGTCGATTTGGCGCGTGGCCATGTCGCTGCGCTCGATTGGATGGCGGGACGCGTTGGAACGGGCGAGGCGATAGGTATAGGGTCCGTTCAAGGAGCACAGGCAGAAGATGGAATGCGTAGCGGCGTGGGCATCTTCAATCTTGGTACCGGCCGTGGATCGAGCGTGCTCGATGTCATTCATGCATTCGAGCAGGCGTGCGGTCATGCATTGCCGTACAAGATCATGCCGCGCCGTGCTGGTGATATAGCGGAGAATTATGCAGCGTGCGACAAAGCGCGCGACGAGTTGGGCTGGGTTGCCGAATATGACCTGGCGCGTATGTGCCAGGATAGCTGGCGCTGGCAATCGACGAATCCGGACGGATACGCTTCGGCGTAAGGTTCTTTCGAGAGGAGAATCCTACAGATGTATGTCGTAATCGTTGGTGGAGGCAAGGTCGGAGAGTACCTTGCATCAGTGCTTTTGAAAAGCGGGAACGAAGTAGTTGTCATCGAGAAGGACAGAAGGACGGCTGATCGTCTTTCCATCGTGCTCGAAGGACGTTACATGGTCATTCAAGGCGATGGGTGCGACTCGCGTTATCAAGAGGATGCGGGTATCCGTCGTGCCGAGGTTTTCGTTGCGACCACAGGTCAGGATGAAAGCAATCTGGTCGCATGCCAAATCGCGCAGCGCGTATTTAATGTGCCCCGCTGCGTAGCGCGCGTGAACAGCCCGCAGAACATGCGCATCTTCCGTTCGGTCGGCATCGAAAGCGTTTCGTCAACGGTGCTTATCGCGAACCTGATCGAGGAGGAAGCGCTCTTGGGTTCCATGAGCGCGGTGAATTCGCTTTCGCATGGCAACGTGCTGCTGTCAGAGGTAGCCATCCCGCGTTTTCGTCAGCATTCCGAGAAGGAAGGAGTGCTCGCCTCGAGCGTTCCGCTGCCCCCCGGCTGCTTGATCGTGGCCATTTCGACGAAGGACGATACCGAGCTGTATACGCCGGAGTCAGTCATCTTCCCAGGTGATAAGGTCATTATCGCCACGAATAGCGATGAGCTCGATGCCGCTCGCACGGCATTACGCTCGCTGTAGGACGAGAAACGAGTAACAAGCATGATAGGAATCGGCATCGATACAGGTGGAACGTATACGGATGCAGTCGCATACGATATGGACAAAAAAGAGGTTATTGCAAAAGGCAAAGCCCGAACGACGAAAGAGGATCTTTCCATCGGCATCTGTGCGGCACTCGATTCCTTACCCGTTGAATTACTGGGAGAAGCGCGTCAGGTTGTTCTTTCAACGACTCTTGCAACTAATGCTTGCGTCGAGGGGAAAGGCGGTCGCGCACGGCTTGTGCTCGTGGGCACGAATGAATCGGTGCTCCATCGTATCGACGCTCCCGTGCGATATGGGTTCTCGTATGACGATGTGCGCTGCATCGATGTGACCGGCGAGTTCGATGGCAGTTCTGTCGTCCAACCTGATTGGGACGCATTCATTGAAGAGAACGAGGATTGGCTTAAGGAGGCACAGGCCTTCGGCATCGTTGAGATGAATGCGGCGCGCAATGGCGCGGTCGTCGAGCGTGCTGGCAAGAAGGCTCTTGCCGGAAAGTACCATGTGCCCATCATCATGGCCAGCGAGCTCGTGAACAAGCTCAATATGATGGAACGTGGCGCAACGGCGATTTTGAATGCGCGCCTTCTGCCCACCATCGAAGACTTCCTCGATTCCGTGGAGCGTGCGCTTCGCGACCGTGGTGTGAACGCTTCCGTGTCCATCGTACGAAGCGATGGATCGCTCATGGGCGAAGAGCAAACACGTCAAACGCCCGTCGAGACCATGGTGAGCGGCCCTGCGGCAAGCGTGCAGGGGTGTTGCCATCTGGTGGGTTGCGATACGGCGCTCATTGTGGATATGGGCGGAACGACAACCGATATCTCCCTTATCGAACAGGGTACGCCGATTAAGACGAAAGGTATCCGCATCGGGAACTGGCGCACGCAGATTCCGGGTGTGTACATCGATACGTTCGGCCTTGGCGGAGACAGTGCAGTGAAAATCGGGAGCGACGAGCTGTTTTTGAGCGAACGTCGTGTCGAGCCGATTTGCATGGCTGCATCACGCTGGCCTGAACTGTGCGAGTCGTTCAAGAAACTGCTCGATGATGGAGGGATGTGGGTGCGTCGCGAGCTGTACGAAGTGCTGTATCTCGCCCGCGATCCGCAATGTCTCGATAATTACTCGAAGAACGAGAAGCGCCTTATCGAGGTGCTCCGAGACGGCCCGATGGTCATCGGTGACCAGAAGTACTTCGAGCCTTACGATCTTGGCGTAGGCCGCATCGCCGAGCGCCTCGAAACGGAAGGCATCGTCATGAGGTGCGGGTTGACGCCTACGGATATCATGCATATCCGTGGAGACTTCGATGCGTTCGATACGCATGCAAGCGAGCTGGCTGCGACCTATGTGTGCAAGGTCGTCGAGCGTTATTCCACGTGGCAACGGAGCGCTGATGGCAAGACCGACCAGAAAGTATTCCACCTCTCTGCCTTGTGCGATGACGTGTACGACCTCGTGAAGCGCAAGCTCTTCTTGAACGTCGTACGCATCCTGCTCGAACAGCAATTTCCGCGCGCGTTCGCGAATGGCGTGCCTACCGAGGTCTTGAAGGCATTCGATACGCAATGGGACTATGTGAAGAAGAGCGGGCGTGTTCCCTTCAACACGAAGAAGCCTTTGATCGGTCTTGATTTCCTTGCGACCGCTCCGCTTATCGGCGTCGGCGCGCCGACGCACATCTTCCTTCCCGATGTGGCAGCCGCCCTAGGAACCGAATGCATCATTCCCGAGCACGCAGAGGTTGCGAACGCCATCGGTGCGATTTCAGCGCGCATTATCGCCCAATCTTCGGTTATCGTTGCTGCCGATTGGGGTCCCAACGGCATCAAGGGCTATGCGGTGTTGCTTGGTGACAAGCGAGTGTATATCAAGGATCGCGATGCGGCAGAGAACCTTGCCTGCCAGCATGCGAAAAAGGATGCAGAGCAAAAGGCACGGCAACGTGGAGCTACGGGAGAGATCGAGATCACGATTACATGGGACGAAGAGAATTCATCTGCGTCCGGAGTGGCTCTTCTGTTCAAGTCGATTGTGACGGCGACCGCGAGACCTAAATAGCGGGTGGAAAACGTTTTTCGCTATCTTGCTCGATGCGCATGGTGAGCATGGCACCGAGGTCGTAAGCATCTCCTCCGCGCTCATCGTGGTCGCAAGCGATATTGAATCCTACGAGATACCGGTTTTTCTGGTCATCCTCTTCGATGACGGTCATGACGAGCATGTCATCGATCTCGTGCGACTCGGTGTGGCGTCTTTCGCTAAGCTCAAGTGTTCCTGCGGAGATGAACAGCGTATCGCGGATGACGATCGTGTTCGTCGCTATTGCACCCGGATACGGTGTGGCTTCTTTTATATCTTTTCCTGCCAGTTCTGCTGCAATCGCTTCACCTGCGCAGGCGCCTTGCAAAGCAGCGCTTTTCCAGATGCCGACGATGCGCTTTTCTCCAGACGTGAGTTCGAAAGCTTGTGCGACATCTCCCGCGGCGTAGATGTCAGGGTCGCTTGTGCGCATGTATTCGTCAACGACAAGGGCCCTGTCGAGTTCGAGGGCATCTTTCTCAAGGAACTCGAGGCTCGAGCGGACGCCGTGCGCGACGATGATGTTGTCGAAGAAGTCTTTATCGCCGTTTGAGAACGTTACCTCAAGGCACCCCTTCGCAGCATCGGCATCGTCAGCGAATCTCACTTCCTTGATGACCATGCCCAGACGCAATGTCATGCCATAGTCGCGTAAAGCCGCTTCGACGCGCATTGCCGTTTCGGGGAATGCGTTGAAGTCGAGTACGTGGGGGTTCATGCCCACAAGCGTAGTGTTGATGCCGCGATTGAGGCATGCCTCAGCTGCCTTGAGGGCGATCATGGAGGCGCCGCTTATGAGGATGCGCTTGCAGGCAGGGTCGAGCAACGCCTGCCTGAGACGTTCCGCCTCGTCCAAGGTACGCAGTACAAGCGGCGAGAAGCCCTCGAATTGCGGGAACCCTGCGCAATGCGCCTTTGCACCTGATGCGATAACGCATTTGGTGTAGGCGAAGTCGCCTTCGGGGGTACTGATGGTATGCGCAACAGGATCGAGCTTGGTGACAGGGCAATCAAGGCGCACTTCGGCACCGAGGGCATCGAGCTCCTCCTTACTCCACGGGAAGACCGCTTCATAAGGCTTCATGCCGCCCGCATAGTACGAAGTCAGGATAGGGCTGTAGGGTAGCGTATCGGTGTCGGAGAAGATGATGACGCGACCGTCGAACCCGTGCGTGCGGAGCGCGATCAATGCATTCACACCTGCGGTTCCGTATCCGATGATGGCGACGGTCGGGTCGGATGGCGAGGATGCGCACGCGCTATTGTTGAAATCCATGTGTCTCACCTAACCTTTCCGCTACTTCGACGCTTGCTTCATCTCGGGTGCATAACGGAATGTCATCGCGAGCCAAACGGCATAATCGCCCGTCCACATGCTATCCACCTGATCCTTGACGGTTTTCCAGTCGAACTGATTCTCGAAGAGCAGTTCCGTATAGTGCTTGTTATCGATGGGACGAGGTTCTTCGAGCAGATAGCTTCCATACGTATATGTACATGTGGGGCACATCGAGACGACCGTTGAATCGTCGGTTGCGAACGAAAGCTTCTTCTCGATGCGTTTCTGTTGGCGTTCGGGATCGTATGAGCTTACCGCGCCGCCTGCTCCGCAGCAACCATGATAGATCGCTGCTTCGTCTCTATCGATGCCGAGAAGCTTGCTCGTTTCCTCAAGATAGCGTCCATCGCGATCCTGGCATGCTTTCGAAAGGAAGATCTTGCCATCGGGCAAACTGCGCTTCGGCTCGAAGCCATGTTCGCTAAGGAATTTCGACAGGCTCACGATCTCGACATCGGTGATGCCGTTGCGATCGAAGGTTCTGCGCATGGCGTTGGCGCATCCGGGGCATACGCACACGAGTTGCTTGGCACCGGAGAAGGTGATTTCTTCAGCGATCAGGTCGCACAACGCAATTGCGCGATCGTAGAATCCGTTGCTCTTGAGCGGTGAGCCGCAGCAGTGGTCGATGAGCGTCGTCTTGCCTCCGAGTTCCTGGACGGCATCGAAGATCTCGACGGTCAGCTCGGGACCGTATGCTGCAAGCGTGCATCCGGGGAAGAACGCGATATCGCAATCGGATTCCGGTTCGTGCGTGGTCGTCAGGACGTGCCGTATCTGGTCGGGATAACCGATGCCGTAGATGGCGCGATACGCGGTGAACGTATCCCATTCCTTGTCGACCTGCACGCCGATCCAAGAATCAGGTTCTATAAGACCGAGGTCCTGGAAATCAGCGCGTGCGTTATAGATCAGGTCGCAGACATCATTGTGCGCGAAGCAGGTGTTCTTGCATGTGGTGCAGAAGAAGCATCCGCGAATAGCTTTGACGAGGCGTTCGTTTGCGGCGATAGCGTCGCGAAGCTCTTCTTTGGTTGAAGAGGCGCGTTCAGCTGCAAGCATCATCTGCGCGATTTGACCGAGCGTCACATCGTTGTTCGTAAGCGAGGAACACGCTTTCGTGCATGACCCGCACTGGGCGCACTGTCCTGCGAATTTCCAGTATGTCGATGAACGTTCGAGCAAACTCATTACGCTGTTCCTTTCAGAGTTGCTTAGTAGGGTGCATAGACCTTGACGAGTGTGCAATACATTCGGTCGCCATCGATGGGATTATCGTCGATATTCGTGTACGTAACCACGTAGTCGCTTATGCCTGTGGTTGCCAGGTAATCGCCGTAATCGGGCGACCCGCTGTGCGTATCGAGCGTGAAATACTGCTTATTCTCCATGTTGACGCCGCATACGACGTGCGTCGATTTGATCATGAACAGATTTCCGCACCAGCAGGCTGGCGCACTCGGGGTGCGGTTCAGAGCGAACCACGGGGAGTCACTATACGACTTTGGCGTGAATGTCTGGGAAGCCAGTGGCGATGCGGGCGTTTCCTCGATTGAGCGGGATGACGATTCCTGTTGTTCGGAAGGCGTTTCGACAGCGGGTTCTTTGAGCACGCGCTTTTCAAGCGGCGTGTATGTGCCGAGATTCGAAATGCCATCGCCGTAGTTGTAGATGGCGTCGAATGAGAAATTGAAGCCATTCGTGCCATACCCGACCTCCAGAGGCCTCATTGATCGGGGGAGGACCATGGTGTCGATGATGGCATCATCTTTTGCTCGCAGGTTCGTGAGCTGGTAATACATGCCCTCCGCGTTTGCGCGGGGCGAGATGATGACGCCTTCTGCCGTCGTGGTCGGGGCGGTTGCCATGCGACCCGTCGACTGATAAACGACCGAGGAGATTGTCGTGCCGACTCGGGCTTTTTTGAGCACCGATTGCTCGGCGGTATGCGTTCCTGAAAGGCTCGGCAACAGCTGCCAATAAACATAGGGGCCTACTGCAGCAAGTGTTGGCGTCTCCCATTCGCTATCTCCCTCTTCGAGCAAGACAGGCTCGCCAAGCACGTCATCATCAAGGACGGCGCCATATACGCGCCATGTTCCTTCAAGGATGTTTACCTCGGTCCAGATCAAGCCGGTTTCGCTGCCGCGTGCATCGAAGATTTCGAATCCGTCAGACGAACCGACCGCCTTGTTGAGCACGACGGGGCAGTAACCGGACGAGAGGAACAGAACACCGAGACGGTTTAAGGGGCTGCCCGTATCGCCGGGAATCAGGCATGCCGCCATCGACCCATTTGCCCACAAAAGCGTTCCGTAGGGGAGTTCGTATTCAGAATCCAAGTACATGTACTCGTCAGCATCGACCTGCTCGAAGTCGGCCATGGATGTCACCGATGCGGTGGGAACGGATAGAATGTCGAGGCTTGCTTCATCTCCGAATTGCTTGGAGATTACCGAGCTTCCGACGCCTATGCCCGCGACGGCTACGACACCTGCTGCCCCGATAAGCAGATGGCGCCTCGTTAACACCACGTCGCCCAGTTTGGTCGGGACGTTGACGGCGACTTGATCAAGCGAGCTTTCCTGTGCTCGGACAGCTGCTCGCAGGCGCGCGGTGCGGTGCTTCCCGCCCGATGTGAAGCTGGTATGTACGCGTTTTTTCGATGCCATAGGGGAATATTGTGTCATTTCGGGTGCAAAAAATGGGGCGGGCACTTGATTTGATACAATAAACGCAGAATATGGTCCCAAAGCAAGATACCTTGCGCTTATGGGTAATGGTAAGGAGAAGCACATGAGCAACGAAACACGTAGGATTCTGTTGGTTGAAGACGAGAAGGCCATCCGCGATGCGGTTGCGGCTTATCTTGAGCGTGAGAACTACTGGGTTACCGGTGTTGGCGATGGCCAGGAGGCGCTCGAGGAGTTCGGCAAGCATCATTTCGATTTGGTGATTCTCGACTTGATGCTTCCACGCGTTCCGGGTGAACGCGTCTGCCGTGCTATCCGCGATAACTCCGATGTGCCGATAATCATGCTGACCGCAAAGGGCGAGGTGGAAGACCGCATCATCGGTCTTGAGCTTGGAGCAGACGACTATTTGATCAAGCCCTTCAGCCCGCGCGAGCTCGTTGCGCGCGTTCGCGCATTGCTCCGCCGTGTACATGCCGACTCGGAGCCTCAGCGTGAGGTTCTCGAGTTTGGCGAGCTGACCATCGATGTTTCTGGTCACAAGGTCATGGTGAGCGGCAAGGAAGTCGATTTGACCGCAAGCGAATTCAAGCTTTTGACTACGCTTTCGCGTTATCCCGGCCGTGTATATTCCCGTATGGAGTTGGTCGAGAAGGTTCTTGGATACGATTTCGAAGGATACGAGCGTACAATCGACTCTCACGTGAAGAACCTGCGCGCGAAAATTGGCGACAATCCGCGTAATCCTCGTTGGTTGCATACGGTCCATGGTGTAGGCTATCGTTTCGAGGATCCCTCGAAAACCGCCTAGCATCCATTACGTGCGGGTGATCTGAAAACGCCACCGGATTAGCGTAAGCCTTCGCACATGATGAAACGAAAGAAGTCCGACAATTCCGCGTCGAGCCAGCACGGCAAAGTGAAGTCGTGGTGGGGAAACCTGTCGTATACCACGCGAATGACCTGTTCGTTCGCTCTTATCGCACTGATGACCGCACTTGTGGCGGCAGGCTTCCTGGCGTTTGTATGGGAACAGCATTTCCAGACATACACGCGTGAGAACATGCAGATAACCGCCGATTCGACGGCTGAGCGCATCGCGGAGCGTTTCGTTGAGGAAGACGGGTGGACGACCGAAACGGTATCGGCTGCCGCGTATGTGGGCGTGACGTATCCAGGCGTCGGCATCATCGTCGTCGACAGCACGGGCACCACTCGCTATGATTCCACGAACGTCGTCAATCCGGAGCAGGGAATCGCAGCCCGCTCTTTAGCGCCCTCAGACCCTGATAACGTCGCAACGGCAGACATCATGGTAAACGGCGAATCAGTCGGCCTCGTGCGGGTTTGGGTTTACGGGTCGGATGGCCTGCTGCGTCAGACCGACCTCGCTTTCCGAGAGAATTCCTATCAAGCCATGGCCATTGCGTCGGTGTTAGCCATCGTGCTTGCTTCGGGCATCGGTTTTTTGTTCGCACGCAGCTTGGTGCGGCCGATCAAACGTATGACGGAAACCGCGAAAGCTATCGGTAGCGGTGATTTGACTGCTCGAACAGGTTTGCAAGGCGATGACGAGATCTCTCAGTTGGGTGAGACCTTCGACGCCATGGCGGAATCGGTTGAGAAGGACCGCAAACTCGAACGGCGCCTTACAACCGATGTCGCTCATGAGTTGCGCACGCCACTCATGGCAATCCGCTCGACCGTCGAAGCGATGGTCGATGGCGTATTCGAGCCCGACGAGGAAAGGCTTGCCACGGTCAACTCGGAAGTCGAGCGTTTAAGCAGGCTTGTCGATGCGCTGCTGAAGCTCTCGCGTTTGGAGAATCGCTCAACGCCTATGAAAAACGAGATCGTCAACGTAGGCGAATTGGTCTCAAGCATTATCGGTGCGCATGAGGCATTCGTGGTTGATTCGGGACTCGAGATGGTCTACGAAGCGGAAAACGACGTGCTCGTGCGCGGCGACGCCGACATGATCAGGCAGGCGACGGCGAACCTGATCTCGAATGCGGTTCGTTATACGCCCGAGGGCGGCATGATCACCGTCAAGGTGTACAAAGGCGAGATCATGGCATCGATCATGGTGCAGGATACCGGTATTGGGCTCACACCCGAAGAGGCCAAGATGGTATTCTCGCGCTTCTGGCGCGCCGAGGCAGGACGCAATCGTGAAAGCGGCGGTTTGGGAATCGGCCTTTCGGTGGTTAAGGAGATCGTCGATCGACACGGCGGTTGGGTAGAAGTGCAAGGTAAAAAGGATGAGGGTGCGCGCTTCATCATCCATCTGCCGCTTTACAGCAAGGAGCGCGAGTTGGCGCAGCAACGTGAGGCTGCACGCCAACAGCGGAGACTGGGGAAACGCGCCAACCGATAGTTTTCCGATTCCCGTATTCGCAGCTGACATTGTCGTGCGCTTGCGCTACAATTTTCGGACGCACTCATAACATGCAAAAGCGCGTAAGCGCTGCACATAAGGAGAATCATATATGGGCATTCGTGAAAAACTCGATCTTGAGCCGATTGAAGATCCGTCTGAAAAGGACAAGGGCTCGTATTACCGCAAAAGCGCAGCATCGCTGAAGCCGAAGAGCAAGGCTGCTTCATCGGTCGTACTGGCATCCGAGCGCAAGCCGAAGACGCGTGCCGAGAAGAAGGCTGCGAAAGCCGAAGAGAAAAAGAAGAAGGCAGAGAATCCGCAGAACAGCTATCGCTATGATAAGCCGAACTCAGAACGTTACAAGTCGCTGCGAAAGCTCTGGTGGGTTCTCATCGGCATCGCGATAGTCTGCATGGCAATCGTCGCCATCGGACAATCATGGTTCACCGAAACGGCGAACGAAGCTCTCTTCTATGCCATCCTGTTCGCAGGCTGGGGTTTCTTGATCGCGGCATTGATCGTCGATTTCGGCCCTGTGCGCAAGGAGCGTAAGCGTTGGGAAGCCGAGCACGGTGCCGGCGCGGTCAAGACTAAGGCAGAGCGTAAGTACGAGAAGACGAAAAAGGCCGAGGAGAATGCCCGCCGTGCCGAGAGGCGCGAGGCAATCGCCCGTGGCGAGAAAGTCGCTCCTTTGGAGGATGAGCCTGCTAAGAAGAGCTGGCAATTCTGGAAGTAAGGTTTCTTCCGCTCCGTCAGCAAAACAACAATGAAAGATACCGAGGGCGCACTGCGGTGCGCCCCTTTTCGTGATAGGGTGTGAGTAGACATTTTTTGCGGTCTGAGATGCATCGCGCGACAGGTTTTCGATGCGTCCATCGCCGACCAAGGCGTTTCATACAGCGACATTCGAAAGGGAAGAGTGCACGATGGTTTCGCGGATCTATGTGGAGAAAAGGCCAGGCTTCGATGTTGCAGCGCAGGGTCTTTCAGGCGAATTGCACGACATCGTCGGCATCGCGGGTTTGCAGGGTGTTCGGCTTATCAACCGTTACGACGTCGAGGGCATCTCGAGCGAACTGTTCGAGCAATGCATCAACACTGTGTTCAGCGAACCGCAGAGCGACGTTGCCATGCGCGAGCTTCCCGAACTCACCGATGAGGCGCTCTTTGCGGTTGAGTACCTGCCCGGGCAGTTCGATCAGCGCGCCGACTCGGCGAGCGAATGCATCCAGCTGATCTCGTGCGGCGAGCGCCCATTAGTGCGCAGTGCGACCGTGTACGTGCTTTCGGGCGAGCTCAGCGAGCAAGATGTGGATGCCATCAAGGCGTACGTCATCAACCCAGTCGAGGCACGCGAGGCGAGTCTAGAGCTTCCCGAGACGCTTGCCATGGAGTACGTTGTGCCCGATAAGGTCGAGATACTCGACGGCTTCCGCGAGATGACGAGCGATGAGCTCGCCGCATTCATCGATGCGCGCGGGCTGGCCATGGATTTGGCTGACATCACATTCTGCCAGGAGTATTTCGCTGGCGAGAAACGTGACCCCACCATCACCGAGATCAAGATGATCGACACGTACTGGTCCGATCATTGCCGTCATACCACATTCAACACCGAACTCGAGGATATCGCTATCGAGGATGAGCAAGTATGCGCCGCATTTGTGCGTTACCTCGAGCTGCGTAAGGAACTCGGTCGCGAAGAGAAGCCCGTGTGCTTGATGGACATGGGTACGATCGGTGCGAAATACCTGAAGGCGAAAGGTATCTTAAAGAACCTTGACGAGTCCGACGAAATCAATGCTTGCACCGTGAAGGTCAAATGCGATGTCGACGGTGAAGAGCAGGACTGGCTGTACCTGTTCAAGAACGAAACGCACAATCATCCGACCGAGATCGAGCCCTTCGGCGGTGCGGCGACCTGCGTCGGCGGTGCGATCCGCGATCCTCTTTCGGGGCGCAGCTATGTGTATCAGGCGATGCGCGTAACCGGTGCTGCCGATCCGCTCGTACCTGTTGATCAGACGATTTCCGGTAAGCTTCCACAGCGCAAGCTGGTTATGACGGCGGCAGCGGGCTATTCTTCCTACGGTAATCAGATCGGCCTAGCTACAGGTCAGGTCAACGAGCTGTACCATCCAGGTTATGCGGCGAAGCGCATGGAGATCGGCGCTGTCGTAGGCGCAACGCCTTCCAGCCATGTGCGTCGCGAAGAACCTGCGCCTGGCGATGTGGTCGTGCTCTTGGGTGGACGTACTGGCCGCGATGGCATCGGCGGTGCGACAGGATCCTCGAAGGCCCATAAGAAGACGAGTCTTGCCACATGTGGTGCAGAGGTGCAGAAAGGCAATCCGCCTGTCGAGCGCAAACTGCAGCGTCTTTTCCGTCGCGAAGACGCATGCAAGTTGATAAAGCGTTGCAACGATTTCGGTGCGGGCGGCGTATCGGTCGCCATCGGCGAGCTTGCGAACGGTCTGTCCATCGAGCTCGATCGCGTTCCCAAGAAATACGAGGGTCTCGACGGAACCGAGCTTGCGATTTCCGAGAGCCAGGAGCGCATGGCGGTCGCTTTGGCTGCCGAGGACGTTGACGCCTTCATCGCCATGGCGCATGAGGAGAATCTCGAAGCGACGCCGGTTGCCGTGGTAACCGACGATGAGCGCGTACGGATGCAATGGGCAGGTGACACGATCGTTGACGTGAGCCGTGCATTCCTCGGTAGCAACGGCGCGCCGAAGCATATGACCGTGAAAGTCGGCGAGCAAGGCACGTATGAGCGCGTATGGGAAGGTGATACGCTGGCCGAACGCATGGAAGCGGTGCTCAGCGACCTGAACGTGTGCTCGAACAAGGGCCTTTCGGAGCGCTTCGACTCGACTATCGGTGCGGCTACCGTGCTCATGCCCTTCGGCGGCAAACGTCAGCTTACACCGTCCATGGCGATGGTCGCGAAGCTGCCCGTCGATGGCGAGACGACCACGTGCAGCGGCATGGCCTGGGGCTTCAACCCGTATCTTTCATCTGCGAACCAATATCAAGGCGCGTATCTCGCCGTGGTCGAAAGCGTGGCCAAACTTGTGGCAGCAGGGTTCGACCATCATGAAGCTTATCTGACCTTCCAAGAGTATTTCGAGAAACTCGGCGCCGACCCGGCGCGTTGGGGCAAGCCCACGGCTGCGTTACTCGGCTCCCTGATGGCGCAAGTCGATTTGGGCGTGGGTTCTATCGGTGGCAAGGATTCCATGAGTGGAAGCTTCGAGGATTTGGATGTTCCACCGACTTTGGTGAGCTTTGCTACGGCAGTCGGGTCGATCCATCGCGTGATGTCGCCTGAATTCAAGCAGGCGGGAAGCCGCATCGTGGCCCTGAAACCTGTCTATGATGGTTTGATTCCGTGCAAGGACGGCTTGCTCGATGCGATCGATGCCGTTGAGACGCTCACAGCTGCTGCCGGCAAGGCGGAAGAAGCTGGCGAAGCCGCACCGGTTCGCGCCATTGCGACAATAGGATACGGTTGCGCGGCAGAAGCGCTGTTCAAGATGTGCGCCGGCAACGGGCTCGGTATCGCATTCGATGAGGCGTTCGATTCCGAGTGCCTGTTCTGCCCAGCGTATGGCAGCTTCATTGCGGAACTACCCGAGGACGCTTCGCTGCCTAAGAGTACTGCGAACATGCAGGTCATCGAGTTGGGCAGCGTGACCGAAGCCTATCAGTGGAGCATCGCGGGTGAAGTCATCGATCTTGCCGCGCTGCAGGAAGCATGGGAGAGCAAGCTCGAGCCTGTGTTCCCGTATCGTGGTGCGGGCGATGAGGTCAAGCAGCAAACATACGATTCGCAGCCTCCGCTCGTCTTCAGCGAGAATTTCGCGAAGCCGCGCGTCATCATCCCCGTGTTCCCCGGAACCAATTGCGAGTACGATACCGCGCGTGCGTTCCGTCGCGCAGGCGCATTGCCGACGACGCTCGTCATCAACAATCTCTCTCCCGAAGCGGTTGCAGAAAGCACGCAGGCGCTTGCCGATGCCATCAAGCAAAGCCAGATCATCATGATCCCTGGTGGTTTCAGCGGCGGCGACGAACCTGACGGCTCCGCCAAGCTGATTACAGCTTTCTTCCGTTCGCCGTGGGTGACCGAGGCGGTGCGCGATCTGCTGCATGAGCGCGAAGGTCTGATGCTGGGCATCTGCAACGGTTTCCAGGCACTGGTTAAACTCGGCCTGGTTCCCTTCGGCGACATCGTCGACATGGAGCCCAATTATCCGACACTGACCTTCAACAGCATCGGTCGTCACCAAAGCCGTCTCGTGCGTACGCGCATCGCCAGTTCGGTGTCTCCGTGGCTGAGTTTGTGCAATGTGGGGGATATCCATACGGTTGCCATCAGCCATGGCGAAGGGCGCTTTACTGCGCCGGAAGGCCTGCTGCGGCAATTGTCCTATGCGGGGCAGATCGCAACGCAGTACGTCGATGAATTCGGTCAGCCATCCATGGATCTGGACGTGAATCCCAACGGCTCCGACTGGGCGATCGAGGGCATCACGAGCCTCGATGGTCGCATCCTGGGCAAGATGGGCCACTCAGAGCGTGCGGCCGATGGCTTGTATAAGAATGTTGCGGGTAATACGTTCCAACCTATCTTCGAAGGCGGCGTCGCGTACTTTGCATAAGCTGTGATAGCATGGCATCCAAGCGCATTGCTTCGGATGCCATGCTTTTAGGATTCCGTCCTCTTCGGCTCGCCTGTTTGGAGGTTGTCAATGCACGTTCAGTTCTTTGCAACATATCGCGAAATCGCTGGGTGCAAGTCCTGCGAAATACCTGTGCAGCAAGATGTCCTGGCGCTTCTGAAAGAGTTATCGGAACGATGGCCGAAGTTTCGTATCGTTCTCATGAACGAGGATGAAACGGATGCGAGTGATTACATCGCCATCATGGTGAACGGTCGGTACATCGAGCATCTCGATGGTGTGGCTACGAAACTCGCTGAGTGCGACGAAATCGCGCTCATTCCCTCGATTGCCGGCGGATAAAAGAGAATCGTCCGATAGCCTGTTCGGAAACCCACGCGTCAATATGGCAGCTTGGGAAAACGTCATTTTACAGCTGTAAACAAATACCATTCGGTGTCTGGAAATGCTATGATGAAATGAAGCGTTTAGAAGGCTTTTTTGGTCATTTATTGTGTTAGTCAATTGGGATAAGGAGGTAGAACCGCATATGTTCGACAATCTTTTCAAGCCGATTAAGATCGGTACCTTGGAGGTAAAAAACAGGATTGTGAATGAGCCCATGGGCCTTTCATATTGCGATGAGAACGGCAAATGCACCGA
The DNA here is from genome assembly GCA_030533105.1 of Eggerthellaceae bacterium. Classification (GTDB taxonomy): domain Bacteria; phylum Actinomycetota; class Coriobacteriia; order Coriobacteriales; family Eggerthellaceae; genus SIG42. The sequence goes on along the minus strand of JAUNJT010000004.1, from coordinate 424 downwards.
TCGTGAAAGCGCATTTTATGCCGAGCGCGCCAAGGGCGGTATCGGCTTAGTTCTCACCGAATGCATGCCGGTCGTGCCCGGCGGCCCGATTGGCGTGCGCGGTGGCGGCAACTCCCGCCAGTTCCTCGTTACCACCGATGATGCGATTCCCGAACTTAAGAAGCTCGCCGATGCGGTTCACGCAGAGGGCGGCGTGGTCATGATCGAGATTTATCATTCCGGCAACCAGGGCGAGTATTACTCTGAGGCTGACGGGCTTACCTTGTCCCCGTCCGGCCAGGAGTCCGCTCTCACCCATGCACCTACACGCGCGATGACAGTCGATGAAATCCACGAAGTCATCCAGTGCTTTGTCGATGCAACGGTTCGCGCGCAGAAAGCCGGCATCGACGGTGTCGAGCTCCACGGTGCACACGGCTATCTT
>JAUNJT010000191.1 GCA_030533105.1 Eggerthellaceae bacterium | reverse complement strand
CGTAATAGCCCTGATCATAGTATCCCTGGTCAGAATACCCATAATCGTAATAGCCCGAACCGTAGCCGGACGTGGCGCCCGCAGCAGCCGTATCTTCGTCAATCGAGCTTTCCGGCTGCAACAACCCGATGTCCTCGCCAGCCAAGAAGGCCGCGACCATTTCCTGCACGCCTGCCGTATCGGCAATAACATAGGACACGTCGCCGACCATGGCAGGAGCAGACGGAAGATTGGCAGAATAGATGTCGATGGTCGGATGCTCATCGTTGTGGCGCATCTGATCAGCAACCGACTAGATGAAATCGAAGTCCATCGCCGAATCGGTGGTAAGGAACTCCGTCGACGCCTGGATCACTCCCGAAAGCTCGCTGGCAGGGGTTTCAAGCAGCTTGTGCGCCAGAGATTCCAGGATAAGCCGCTGGTTCGAAGCACGCGTATAGTCGCCATCCTGATAAGCACGGCTACGCGCAAACACGAGCGCTTGGCTTCCATTAAGATGCTGCTGGCCACCATCCACATGACCGCCAGCATCGTGGTCGTCAATGGTCTCGGGCACGTACACGTCGATACCGCCCACAGCGTCAATCAGGCCCTCGAGCCCTTGGAAATCGATTTCCGCATAATGGTCGACATCCACGCCAGTCAGATCTTTCACCGCCTGGATCGTGCCAGCAGCCCCGCCGTAGGTGTAGGCCGCATTGAACTTCGTCGTGCCCACACCGTCGATGGTGATCATCGTGTCACGCTGGATGGACATGAGCGAAACCACGTTGTTGACCGGGTCCACCCGCATCAAGATGTTCGTATCGGTACGCTCGCCCATATCGGGGTCATCTTCGCGCTTGTCAGAACCCAACAGCAGCACGATGAAGGGATCCTCGAACGTCTGCGTTCCCGTAAGCGCCTCGTCAAGCGCCTCGAGTTCGACTTCATCCATCTTGTGCAAATCTTCGTTGATTTCGCTTTTGCGCGTTTCCTTGTAGATGAAAAGCCCGATGCCGACGATAGCGGCAACCAAAATCAACACAAGGACGACCACGAAAACGGTGCGCTTCTTCTTTTTCGGAACAGCTGAGCTGACATATGCGCCGCTATCGCGCGAGAACTGGCTGGCAGACGTGGAACGATAATTCGCTGAATCGTACGACTGCGGAGAAGATGAGCGCGAGGACCTATCTGATCCGGGCATCACCGGGCGCATCGCGCCAGGGCGCGCAACATCTTGCTGGATATCCTGGGGAAATTCCTGTTGGTAATCTTGAGGATAGGACTGCCAGTCCCATGCTGAGGGACCTGCTCCATCGCCTCTGTAAGAGGACGCATCGCGCCTGTTGCGATTCGTACCGTTTTCGTTTGCCATCCAACAACTCCTTGGCAGACCGACACGCTCCGACCTATCGCCCGGTTCGACGGACGCTACCTCGATCGCCCGCACCTGAAGCCGCTTTCTGCATCAACGGGCTTCAGACCAATCAATTTTACCATCATGCGCAACAAACCATAAAATGGGCACGCGCCAAGGACAAAGCGAACACACAGCCTGATGACCCAGGCATCGGGCTCCCACCCCCAGAGCAGACAGAATGCAGCACTAAAGCAGGAAAACGGGGTTATCCCCGTTTTCCTGCTTACTCTTTTGGCGCGGGCTTCGCTAACCCAGAATGGCGTGCGCCGCTTCTTCGAGCTTCGCCAAAAGCTGTTCTGCCTCTGCACGGGTCGGACGTTTCGCAAACAAATACGCCTTGATTTTCGGCTCGGTGCCGCTTGGGCGTACGATCAGCTTGTTACCGCCTT
>JAUNJT010000081.1 GCA_030533105.1 Eggerthellaceae bacterium | reverse complement strand
TGTTTAGAAGCGCGACACGGGGGTTTTCGATATGCATGATGGCCTGTGCGTAGGTGACGGCCATCTGCGCGAATTGCACGAGATATGCAGGCTTGCAATCGGCGTTCGCGCCGACATCGCACAAAAGCACATCTCCGCTCGGCGAGGGAACGATCGTTGCGAGCATGGGACGAGAGATGCCCTTGCAGCGGCCGATGACGAGCGTAGCAGCGGCAAGGCACGCTCCCGTGGAGCCTGCAGAGAAGAATCCATGCGCGGCGCCTTCCTTCACCAGGCGGCAACCGACGACGATGGAGGAATCCTTCTTCTTGCGGACGGCATGCGCAGGATGCTCGCCCATAGCGATGACCTCGGAGGCCGGATATGCGATGCAGCGCTCATGGGCGCTTGCGAAGGGCTCCACGACATCAGCAGGACCGCACAGCGCGACCTCGAGGTCCTTGTTGGCCTCAAGCGCGAGTGCGCACCCATTCAAGACGACGTCGGGCGCGAAATCCCCACCCATCGCATCAACCGCAATGACCACTTTTTCGGACATGCATGACTCCTCGGTGAACCGCTTTTCATTATCCGTATCCAAGCATATGCGTCAGCGCGCATATAGCTGGACATACGTATCTATATTATAGTCCAAACCACCCTGGATTTTGCACCCATAAATGCAAATCATTGGGCTTTATTCTCTGTCTATCGCGCGCAATCTGCGAGGCGCTGGCAAATTGGATGCTTAGTCCTTCCAACAATCCCATGCATACAAAAAGACCCCTCGCTACTTAAGCGAGAGGCCTTCGGTCTTCTTGTAAAGAATGCTTACTCGGTCTCGAGGACTTCACGGTTCTTGTAGTAACCGCAGTTCGGGCACACGCGATGAGGAAGCTTCACCTCGCCGCACTGCGGGCAAATGGAACGAGACGGCGCAGAGATGCGATCGTTTGCGCTACGACGGGCACGAGTAGACATACGGCCCTTGCGTTGTTTAGGAACTGCCATGACTATTCTCCTTCTTTAACCGAGCGCGTTCGTTCATCTGCTCGGACTCATATCGTTGCTTCGTTAAGACGCGAAACGGTAGTTTATCAAAGAATCGAGCTCACCGCAAGCATTTAAAACGACTTCAGCAACCGTACGCCGAATTAATCCTCATCAAATCGATAATCGCTTAAGACGGAGAAGGGATTGTCGGCAACTATCGGGTGGTCTTCGTCAAGATTCGCGCATGAGCACGTCTCTGTATTCAGGTTGCAACCGCATATCGGGCACAGTCCTTTGCAATCATCGCTGCATAGAGGCTGCATCGGGACATCCATGAGAAGAGCTGCGATGATTATGGGCTCCATGTCTATGATCGAGTCATCGCTCAGATACTCGAACTCGTCGGCTTCCATATCGCTCGGCGCACCAGTTTCCTTCTCGATGATGAAATAGCCTTCGAGTTCACCGAAAAGCTCGTAGTCGGTATCGACCAGGCAACGGGAGCACGACGTGCGTGCGCTTCCCTGCGCAAAGCCCGTGACCAAAAGCGCATCACCGACATTGCTGATCTCTGCCGACCACGTAATGGGAGCAAGGAATGCATACGTATCCGGACCCGCCTGTAAATCTGCGAGATCGAGGACTCCCTCAAAATGCAAGCTCTCCGCTGGCGCGAAGAGCTCGTTGGGAATCTGTATTCGAGTTTGCGAAGCCATACTATCGCGTTGAACGCAGGTTCGCATTCAGGCGATCGCGGCAACGGCGCACGTTGGAAAGCAGCGTATCGAGGGATTGCTCGACATGGCCGAAGACCTCGTCGGCATAATCCTCTGCACCAGCGCGCGTCTGACGCTCGAGCTCGCGGGCATCGGCGATGAGCGCATCGGCCTGCTGCTGGGAGATACGGACGATCTCCTGCTCGCTTGCAATCGTCATAGCTTGGCTGCGGGCATCTTCGATCATACGGTTCGCCTCGGCCTCAGCGTCGTCAAGAAGGCTCTGACGCTCGCGAACGATCTGGCGAGCCTGGGAGAACTCGACCGGGAAGATGTCGCGAATCTCGTCGATGATCTCGAAAGCAGCATCGACATCGACCTGACGCAGGTTCTTCTTATTGAAGGCCGGCTTGGCCTCCTCGAGCAGAATGGAAAGCTCCTCAAGCAGTCCTAATACTCCAGTTTCGTCCATTGTGTTCCTCCAATTGCGCACTATTAAAAGCGTACAGACACGTACCGCCTACATAATCCACAAAATAGTAGCACGTTATCGACCGAAGAGGAGCGGAAATTAGCCACATATTCCCTATTCAACACAAAAAACGCCTGCATAGGACCCTTAAAGGCACCCTACGCGCAGATAAAGCTCATGAAAGCGAAAGTGCTGCCTATTAATTGAGCTTCTCTTGAAGCGCTACGCGAACGCACTCGGGAACGAAGGCGCTGCAATCTGCATTGAAGCTCGCAAGCTCGCGGACGATCGACGAGGAGAGATACATGTACTCAGGCGGCGACATGATGAAGATCGTCTCGAGTTCGGAATCGAGCTGATAATTCAGCGCGGTCATCTGGAATTCGTATTCGAAATCGGTGATGGCTCGCAGGCCTTTAACAAGTACCGAGGCCTCCATCTGGTGAGCGAAATCGACGAGCAATCCCGTGAACGGCTCGACGCGGACATTGGGAAGATGCTTCGTCGCCTCGCGTGCGAGCTCGACGCGCTCATCGAGTGAGAACAGCGGGTGCTTGCCCTCGGAACGCGCAACGGCGACGATGACCTCATCGAACAGCTGGGCTGCACGGGTGATGACATCGATATGACCATTGGTAATCGGATCAAATGTCCCCGGAGTGAGAGCTCGTTTCATCATCGTCATCCTTTCCGAATACGTCGAAAGCTACCTTGCCCGCTTCCTTGTGCTTGTAATGCCGCAAACGCGGAAAGCACGTTTGGACGTAAGGCATTATATCAATTGAACGTGCATGTTCATAGGAAACGACCACGTCAGACGCTAGTGCGCCCGCCTGATCGAGCTGGGTAAGGAAATCCGCGATCTTCTGAGGCTCGAGCGCATACGGCGGGTCGAGCAAGACGAGGTCGAAGGGTGCGCGCGGAGAAGTGGGCGGATAGGAAAGAACGTCACGTTTCGCAAGGGATGCGCGGTCTACACCTACACCGAAGGTCTCGAGGTTTTTTGAAAGCGCCTTCGCTGCCTTGCCATCGCGCTCGAAGAATTGCACGAATGAAGCCCCACGGGACAGAGCCTCGAGACCAAGTGCGCCGGAACCGGCGAACGCATCGAGGACGACAGCGTCCATAAAACCGCCGCGAGCGCTCGCAAGCGAGCTCATCAGCGACTCCCGAACGCGATCGGTAGTAGGACGCGTTGTATCGCCTTGAGGCGCGACCAGCGTCCTTCCCCGCCATTGTCCAGCGATGATGCGCACACTACCCTCCTTGGCGGACGTGGGCGTCCTTGAACATGAGGCGGAGCTCCCGAGCAAGCGGGGCATGCTCCGGACGCGTGAGCAGAGGATCGTCCTCGAGCATAGCTGCCGCCGCATCATGAGCGGCCTCGATCATCGCACCGTCTCGCGTGACCTGCACCAGGCTGAGCATGGTGGCGCCATGCTGACGATTGCCGAGGATGTCGCCTTCCCTTCTCAATGACAGATCATAGCCTGCCAATTCGAAACCGTCCTCCGTGCGCTCCATAGCGCTTAGGCGCTCGAGCGCGGTAGGAGCTTGGGAAGCAGAGATCAAAAACATCTGCCCGGAAAGCTTGCCGCGACCGACACGGCCTCTGAGCTGATGGAGCTGGCTTAAACCGAAACGGTCGGCATCTTGCACGATCATGACCGTCGCGGCCTCGACGTCCATGCCGACCTCGATGACCGTCGTCGAAACGAGGACCTGGATCTCCCCCGCGCGGAATGCGTCCATCATCTGCTGCTTCTTCTCCGCGCTCATGCGGCCATGCAAGAGCCCGACCTTGTAATCGATGAAGACGCCTGCCTGGAGACGGGCTGCCTCCTTCTCGGCAGCGACAAGATCGCCTTCGCCGTAGTCGCTATCCGTCTCGATGCTGATGCCTGAGAACTCGTATGCCTCCTCTTCGAGCATCGATGCCTCTTCGCTCTCTTTCTTGCTCGTGCGACCCTTCGAGGCAACGCTGTTGGAAGCGGCTTGCCCGATCAAGGGACATACCACGTACACCTGCTCTCCACGGGAAAGAGCCTCGCGTGCCGCATCGAACGCTATCCCCTGGTCAGCACGGCGTAATACCTTCGTCGTACGGTTCGCTTGGTTATGCGGCCGCATCTTGAGATACGAAAGCGTAAGGTCGCCGTAGAGCGCTAACGCAAGCGTACGCGGGATGGGCGTCGCCGTCAGATAGAGCGCATCGGGTGCCTCTCCTTTGGAAAGGAGGCATTCGCGCTGGTCTACGCCGAAGCGCTGCTGCTCATCGATGATGACCAAGGTGCATGCGCGGGCAACGACGGAATCTTCGAGAAGGGCATGCGTGCCGATCAACACATCGATCGTTCCCGCCGCAAGCTTATCAAGGATGGCCTCGCGTTCGTTTTGGTCGGTAGATCCGCATAGCACCTCCCACATGATGCCCGCCTCATCGAAAAGCGGCCCCATGCTCTGGGCATGTTGGCGCGCGAGCAACTCCGTCGGCGCCATGAACAAAGCCTGCGTTCCCGTATCGGCCGCAGCCGCTATCGCGAATCCCGCGAGCACGGTCTTACCAGTGCCGACATCTCCTAAGACCAGATGATTCGCCACGCGCGGCGAGCCTATTTGGGAAAGGATGGATGCGAGGGCTTCCTTCTGATCTAAGGTCAAATCGAACGGGAGCGCCTCGGAAAACGCCTGCAGGTGCGGCCCATCGATCACATGCGCGCACGCCGTGCCTTTAAGGCTGCGCTGCATGCTCTCCTGCATGAGCATGAGCTCGACGATCAAGAGCTGCTCGAACGCGAGGCGGCGACGCGCCGCACGCGCCTCGTCCATGCTGGTCGGGAAATGGATGGCCCGAAGCGCGTTCTGGCGGCTCATCAACCTGAATCGCAAGCGCAAGTCAACGGGCATCGGATCTATGAGCCCGCTTACGTCCTCGAGCGCGTTCTTGATGAGCCTGCGCATCATCGTCGCAGACACCTTCTCGCATGCGGGATGGACGGAGATGATCATGCCCGAGGCGTCATCGCTTTCGTCGAGCACCTGGATGACGGGATTCGTCATGCGCTTGTATCCGAATGAGAACTCGACGGTTCCAGCTATGGCAACCCGCATGCCCTCATGCAAGGACCGAGCAAGCCATGGCTGACGGAAAGCCGTGACGATGAGGATGGACGTTTCGTCGACGATATGGATCTCGACAAGCTGGAAGCGGGGCTTAGGTGTCTTGAGCTGCACGCGATGGATGATGCCCGCCACCGTGCACGCCTGACCTATCGAGGCCGACGCGATGGTCTCGACGGAAGAGAGATCGACGTACCTTCTCGGGAAATGGAATACAAGGTCGCGAACCGTCTTGATGCCGAGAGAAGAAAGCGCGGTAGCGCGCTGCGCACTGACTTGGCG
>JAUNJT010000190.1 GCA_030533105.1 Eggerthellaceae bacterium | reverse complement strand
CTCGTCATGCTCGACGACGAGCACGGTATTGCCTTTGTCGCGCAGGCGTTCGAGCGTCGCTATCAAGCGCTCGTTGTCCCGTTGGTGCAAGCCGATCGACGGCTCATCAAGGATGTACAGCACCCCCATCAGGCCAGCGCCGATTTGCGTTGCCAGGCGGATACGCTGGCTCTCGCCACCTGAGAGCGTCGCGGTTGCCCGCTCGAGCGTGAGGTAATCGAGCCCAACATCGACGAGGAAGTTCAGACGTGCGCAAATCTCCTTGATGATGGGCTTGGAAATCGTTTGCTCGGCTCCTTCGAAGTGCAGGTTGGCGAAGAATGCGCTCGATTCACGTGCCGAGAGCGTGCAGACGTCGTAGATGGATTTATCCCCGACGGTTACCGCGAGCATCTCGGGCTTCAAGCGCTTGCCGCCGCAGGTATCGCAAGGGATGATGCTGAAGTATTGCTGCAGGCGCTCGCGGGCCTGGTCGCTCGAAGCTTCGGAATACCTGCTTTTCACGGCATCGACGATGCCGTCCCACTTGATGTACCAATACGTCTCGCGGCCGTCGAGCGTGTGGTAGTCCACGCGCACCTTGTCGTCGCCCGTCCCGTAGAGCATTTTTTGCCGTGCCTGCTTGGAGAAATCCTCCCAAGGAGTGTTCTCGTCATATCCGAGATGCTTCGCGACGGCGACGAGCACCTGAGGATAGTAGTTTCCGCTCTTGAAGGGGGCAACCGCCCCTTCGGCGAGGGAAAGGCTCGGGTCGGGCACGGTCAGGCTCGCATCCACCTCTTCCCTGCTGCCGATTCCGAGGCAATCGGGACAGGCGCCGTAGGGCGCATTGAACGAGAAATCGCGGGGTTGCAGCTCGTTCATTGAATGGCCGTGCTCCGGACCTGCAAGGGCGAGCGAGTAGAATTCCTCATGGGATGACTGTTCCGCATCGATGACCTGGACGAGCAAACGCCCATCTGCAATCTTCGTAGCGAGTTCGACCGCTTCCGCGATACGGCGGGTCGATTCCGGCTTCAGCACCACGCGATCGACGATTACCTCGATGGTATGGCGAAACTTCTTGTCAAGAGCGATATCCTCGTCGTCGAGGCGCACGACCTCGCCGTCGATACGGGCGCGGGCGAAACCTTCGTGCCGCAGGTCGGACAGCAGTTTCGCGAATTCGCCCTTGCGATCAGACACTACGGGCGCCATTATCATGGCGCGCATGCCCGCATGCTTCTCGAGGATCTCATCGGTAACCTGGTCGGTTGTCTGGGCTTTGATGACGCGTCCGCATTCCGGGCAATGCGGGGTTCCTACACGCGCATACAGAAGACGGAGGTAATCGTAGATTTCGGTGGTTGTTCCCACGGTCGAGCGCGGATTGCGGCTCGTCGTCTTCTGGTCGATGGAAACAGCAGGCGAAAGGCCGTCGATGCTGTCGAGGTCTGGCTTGTCCATTTGCCCGAGGAATTGACGGGCGTAGCTCGAAAGGCTCTCGACATAGCGTCGCTGCCCCTCGGCGAAAATCGTGTCGAAGGCAAGCGAGCTCTTTCCTGAACCGGACAGGCCGGTAATCACGACAAGCTTATCGCGCGGGATATCAACGTCCACGTTCTTCAAATTGTGTTCGCGTGCACCGCGGATGAGTATCGTGTCTTGAGCCATCATATTCCTCCCGTATTGCCAAGCACAGCAAGTGTAGCGAACATACACATGTTCGTAAAGCGATTACGCATTCTCCATGCAATCACTGAAACAGAAGCTATGCCCCGTTGGCTCAGGATGCTTCATGCACGGGGATGGGCGGTTGCA
>JAUNJT010000189.1 GCA_030533105.1 Eggerthellaceae bacterium | reverse complement strand
CGTGTTCTGCGGGTTATCATTGCTACTGTCAGTGAGCTGTTCTGCGGAAACGACCGCGCCTACCTCATCATCGACTCGCAGGAGAAGGACCTGGCACGTGTACATACGCGCATCCGCGCCATACTGGAAGACATGGGTCGCCTGGATTTCATCGACCGCATCGTTCCCGAGATCTACTTCGAACGCGAATATGAGGCCGTGAAAGCGGTGTCTCCCTATCAGCATTGGCTGCTCTCGCTGTATAAGCACAAGGAATTGGATGAAACGGTGTATGCCGATATCGTCGATTTCTGCGCGAGCCATGGCGTGAAGGTGCTGACCATGGGAAAGAAGCGGGCGAACCGGCAGCGCTCGTATATTGCGAACAAGAAAGGCCTGACCGTGGCCGTCCATACGGTGAACACGAAGAAGGGCTGGCAGCAGCTGCGTGATGCCGGTGCACGGTTGGCCTTCACCGATAAGCTCTATCCGAAATTCGACGCGTAACACGATTTCTGGTAGAACTACGCCATGCTTTTTGACAGGCTTCTGTTTGTCAACGTGCTCCGAAGGGGGAGTGATTCGGCTTGAGCGCAAGGATCGCATGCATACGACGTTTCTGTGCAGCAGCCATGCTTGCTGCTCTCATCGCATGCCTTGCAAGCCTTGCGGTAGCGGCAATGCCGCAGCATGCGCACGCGACATCCTCGGGAACCCATGCGTCGTATAAGATCGTCTACCACTTGAATGGCGGTACGCAAGCCACAGGACAGGTTCGCAAGGTCGAGAAGGGCTCCAAGCTGTACGTTTCGAGCCTGAAGAAGCCGAAGAAGAAGGGCTACGAATTCAAAGGGTGGTATAAGAACGCTTCCTTGACCAAGAAAGTAACGTATGTGAAGGGCGACCCCAAGAGCTCGAAGCGAACCCTTTACGCCAAATGGAAACCGAAAAAGTATTCGATTACCTACAAATTAAGAGGCGGAACATTCAGCGGCAGCTACGCGAAAACATATACCTATGGCAAGGGGAGAACGCTGCCGACGCCGACGCGCAACGGATACGAGTTTGCCGGTTGGTACAAGGACACCACCTGGTCGAAGCAGGTGAAGATGATTTCCACGACAGCGCGTGGAGACAAGAAGTACTACGCCAAATGGAAGCGGGCGACGTATAGCATCACCTATTACCTGAAAGGCGGGTATTTTAGCGGCTCCCATCAAACGCAGTACAAGTACAAGAACGGGGCCCAGTTGCCGACACCGACCCGGGACGGCTATGTCTTCATTGGATGGTATACAAATTCGAAGCTTACCAAGCCGATTGATGTGATTAGCACGGATGCATACGGGGACAAAAAGCTGTATGCACGCTGGCAGAAGAAGGTCGTCATCGCACACCGTGGTTTCCATGAAACGCTTCCCGAGAATTCGTACGATTCCTATATCGCGGCAAAGGAAAAGGGATTCACCAACGCGGAAACCGACGTGCGGTTTACCGCCGACGGCGTCCCCGTCTTGCACCACGATGCCGATATCTCGATCAGCCTTACCGGAGGCGGAAACCTCGCCGTATACGAAAAAGTGCCCATCGCATCATTGACGTACGAACAACTGCAGACGTGCGAGTTGCTCAAGCCTGCAGCGGGACCCGATGGGACGAATATCACCACGTTCGACGAATTCATGGCCCTGTGTGCTGAAATCGGCATATCGCCCGTCGTTGACATCAAGACCGGCACGGAACAGCAGATCGCCGACCTCGTTTCCACGGTCCGCAAGTATGGCATGATAGAAAAGACCAGCTGGAGTTCCTTTAGCTATGCACGGCT
>JAUNJT010000188.1 GCA_030533105.1 Eggerthellaceae bacterium | reverse complement strand
TCGCATCATGCATCGTCGAAGCTTTGTTTTTGTTCCATTACCTCAAGGGTGGCGCACATAAGCCCGCTACCTGCTACATCGTGACGATCGTGTACGTTTTTCTCATTACTTGGGAAGTATGCTCGACCGATCTTCAGCTCACGCACCCTGTGCTCATCCCGATTCCCGAGAACGTCTTCAACGTGTTCCCGACCAAGACGGCCGAGCTTTGGAAGAACGTCTCATCATCTCTCACGCTGTTTCTCGAGGGCTTCCTTTCGGCAATCATCGTCGGCAATGCGCTCGGACTCGTGGTGGGCTGGCTTCCCAAGGTAAGAGAGACGGTATATCCCGTCGCCCGCGTACTCGCACCGATTCCCGCCATCGTATTCACGCCATATCTGATCTTCATCCTGCCGTCGTTTCGGTTGGCAGCGGTATTCGTCATCTTCCTCGGCATCTTCTGGTCGACGCTCATGAACACCATCACGCGCGTCGAATCGATGGATCGGCGCATCGTGGATTCCGCGAAGATGCTCGGCCTCGACACGAAGACGATGCTGCTCGAGGTGCTCGTACCCTACATGTACCCGACAATCGCGAAGGGCCTTAAATTGCAACTGCCCGCCGCGATGCTAATCATGGTCATGTCCGAAATGTATGGTGCCACAAGCGGCATGGGTTATTTCATCATCAATTACACGAATTACGCGAACTACACGAACGTCATCGCTGGTATCATCATGATCGGCGTCGTCGTGACCATATTGGATTGGCTGGTCGGCCTGCTCATCAAGAAGACCGTCCGCTGGAGCGACCAGTAGCACACGCGAACCTGAAAGGAACGTTTATGACAATCGGAAAAGCGAACTGCCTCATTTGCGAAGCTCCCATCGTCTACAGCGATGAGGCTATGGATGTGACCTGCGTCATCTGCGGCAAGCAGGAGATGGGCCATTGCACCTGCGAGAAGGGTCATTACGTATGCGATGCCTGCCATCGCACGGAAGGCGTGAATGCCGGCCTCGCCTTCGCGGCGCATACCGATTCAACCAATCCGATCTTCATCCTCAACCGCATGATGGCCGACAAATCCATCTACCCGAACGGACCCGAGCATCACACGCTCGTCGGCGCCGCGCTCATAGCAGCATACGCGAATGCGGGCGGTGAGATCGATAAGGAAGCCGCGCTCAAGGAACTCGAACAGCGTTCCCTGCAGGTACCAGGCGGAACCTGTGGGTTCTGGGGCTGCTGCGGTGCGGCGGTCAGCGCCGGGCAATTCATGTCCATCATCTTGAAGGCTAGCCCGATGACCCCTGAACCGTGGGGTACCGTGCAACGCTTGACTTCGAAGATCTTAGGTGCGCTTGCCGATATCGGCGGTCCGCGCTGCTGCAAACGCACCGGTTTCACCGCAGTGCTCACCACCATCGATTACGTTGCCGAGGTCACGGGTATCCAAATGACCAAACCGACGAATGTGAGATGCGCGTTTTCCGACCGCAACGAGGAATGCCTGAAGGATCGCTGCCCATACTTCCCGATTAAGTAGCATCACCTTTCATGCGACTGCAAGGCGGCAGGCACCGAAGATGATGCCTGCCGCCTTCATTTAGTTGAGAGCATGAGATTAAAGAGAATCCTCGTTCTCGAAAGCCGTTTGCTGATCGCAGAACGCACGAAGCGGAGGAATGCAGTGTTCAATGGCGTCCCAAACGATCTCTGCATCGAACATCTCGTAGCCGTGGACCAAATGACAGCGCATGCCGTAGATACGATTCCAGTCGATTTCGGGATGGGACTGGATGAATTCGTCGGAAAGGCGATTCACCG
>JAUNJT010000080.1 GCA_030533105.1 Eggerthellaceae bacterium | reverse complement strand
CTGCAAGCACCTGCGGCAGAGTTCGTTCGGTAGGATCCTTGCGAACAAGCTCGCGGGATCGCGGCTCGATAGCGGAGATGATCGCCTTATCGTGACCCTCGGGCCACGAAAGCTGCACGATGTCTCCTACGACAGCACGCTGTTGGCCGCCTTTCTGCAATTCGGTCGCATGCTCGCATCGGACCTCCTTGCCGTCATCAAGGCGTACAAGGGGAAACCCCCTATCGAGCTTCACGACCTCAGCGCGAATCAAATCGGATGATGCTTCCATAGATTGCTCGAACGAGCCAGACATGCGTTAGCGTTCCTTCTCGCGCAAGCGACGATACACCAAAACAAGAGCGCCGGCACAGGCAAGCACGATGATGCCGGGCAAGAACGATGCAAACTCCAAAGTGTCGTCCATAGTCACACCCGGCTGAACGACGCTCACATAGTCAGCATGGATGTCGCTGATGCCTTGGTGCTCGCTGCAAGCCAGATGATAAACACCGCGCACTTGGAGCATTGTTCCTCGCGTCTTGTATTTACCATAGGTATCGATCATCTGGGCGGATTCAGCTGTCATATAGACCGCAATCACCTCGTCGAGCTCGGTGGTGGGTGCATCAAGCGTAATCCAGCAGTGCGTCAGATCAGCCGTTTCAAAGATGCGGTCGCCGACTACTTCGCCAAGCACCTGCACTATCTGATCGTCGTAATAGCTATCCGCAGCAGCAAGGTCCACAATCGATATATCGTAGATGAACGAACTGTCAGGCAACTGTTGCGTGTTGACCCGGTTCGCTTCGCTTTCCAAAAGCGCCGCTGCCTGCGATTCCTCGGCACCACCCTTGGTAACGTCTTGGGTCTTGCCGGAAAGCGCATTGCCTGATTCGATAGTGCCGCCCTCTCCGTTTTCGATCGACGAACCATTCGGGTTCGCGTAAGGCCGCTCTTCAATTGGCTTTACCTCAGCCGCTTCGTCAGCGGCATAGGCGAAAAGCACCCCCGAACGATCCAGGAGCATGCCAAAGCAAGCGCAGGCAACCACGAGAAGGATGGTGAAGAGAACCCGTCTCATCGTGAGCTCCTCGAACGGTGTCTGCGAGGATTGAGCGAAACGACGATTTCGACAACCAAGGCGAGCAGGGTCACGAACTCGAGACGTCCAGCCCACATCATGAAGATGTAGATTATCTCGAGACCGCCAGGCATATTCGGAGAGACGATGGTCGCTAGACCACCATTGCTTGCCATGGCAACCGCATCGAAGATCGCTTGCGTAGCCTCGTAGCCATATGCGATACCGGCAAGAGAGCCGATTGCGTACGTGACGACGAACAGCATGAAAACAGTCAGGGCTTCCTTGACGGTACTCTGCGTAAGCTGCTGCTGACCGATATGCGTATAGGTGACCGTCACGCGCGCGGAATCGGGAGCCAACGTCTCCTTGATGGTTGCAACGATCGACTTCGCGATGATGCCGACACGCTGGAGCTTGACGCCGCCAGCCGTCGAACCGCCGCCGCCGCCAACTGCCATCAATATCGCGAGAGACAAGAACGCGCCAGACGAGAACACGGTCACCAACTCATTGGAAGTAACGTTCATGAAACCCGTCGTCGAGAATGCACTGACGATCATGAACAAGCCACGACGAAGCATGCCGGGCAAATCGCTGAACGACGCAGACGCAGAAAGCGAAGCGGCGATCACGATGGCCATCGCGCATAGCCAAATGACCATCGTCTTGATTTCGAGATCGCGGAAGAAATCACGCAAATGCCCTTTCCAAATCTCAACGTGGAGAGCGAAATTCACAGCGCCGCAGATCATGACGACCATCAAAACGAATTCGACGGGGAACGAATGGTAGTACATGATGCTTTGGCTCGTTGGCGTGAATCCACCCGTCATGAAGCCCGAGATCGCTACCCAGAACGCATGCAAAAGCGCATGAGTCGCCTTCATGCCCATGACCATGCACATGAACGTGAGAATCAAAGTCACGATGAGGATGAAGATGAGGGAGATGCGCGAAATGAGACGGGCGGTCTGTACAACGTTGGGAACCACGTGCTCGCTACGTGCTTCGGATGTGTAGAGGCTGTTGCCATTCTGCTTGCCTAAAAGACCCAGCGACAATGCGACGACGATGAGTCCCAAACCGCCGAGCAGGTGCATCATGAAGCGGAACATGTTATCGGCATAGGACAGGTGCTCTAAGTCGGAGATGACCGTAGCGCCCGTCGTAGTCAAACCCGAAACGCCATCGAACAGCGCATCAAGATAGGTTTGATAGTGACCGGACATGAACAGCGGGATGCTCGCGAAGAGGGCGAGGACGATCCACGCAAGGCCCGTTACGGCAAGCGCTTGCTGCCTATTGAGTCTTGCAGGCTGGATGCGCGCGAACCGAAGCGCCTGACCTGCGAGCAAGCTGATGCCTGCCGCAAGCAGATACCGCGCAGCAGGCTCCCATTCGCCGAAGACGATGGCGGTGATGAGCGGGAGTACATACATGAGCGCGGAGAACATGACCAGCACACCAAGATAGTGGCCGATTACGCGCACGTCCTTCAATGTGAAATATTGCCACACAGCACTATCCTACCAACAGCCTGGTAACGATAATCAAAACCCACATCACGATGAGTAGGCACACGATGGATAAGAGCACTATGCCGACGCACAGTGCAGATACCGTGAAATCTTGCTGCTTCGCTTTTTTCAGCTTCAAGGCACACATACGCGCATTTTATCACTCAAAAGATGCGCGTAGTCAACAGGCGCCCTCATCTGTGAATCTCTTGTGAACGAGCGCTTTGACCTCGTGTTCCCCATCTTTTGTTTCTTGGAGATTCACGACGGTTTTCCGCGCGCGAGAAAAACCCTTATCCAGACTGTCTATACTGTACGGCAGCTCATCTCCACGTAGGCCATACGTACGCACGACGATGAAGGGATTCACATGGGTTTGCAATTCACATTGGCAAAGGGAATCGGCGCGATTTCGACATGGGGACTCAAGAACGTCTTCAAGCGTCCCGCAGGCAATTTCCCTGGCAAGATCGCCCTGTATGTAGACCCCACGCTCTTAGCCGGGCTGCGCCCGAAGATGCGCAAGGGCTCCGTTCTCGTCGTCGGCACGAACGGCAAAACGACCACGACCAACCTTATCGCCGATGCGCTTGAAGCAGACAAAAAGCAAGTCATCTGCAACCGCGGCGGCGCGAACCTCGATTCGGGTGTCGCCACATCGCTTTTGCAGGCAGATGAGGCAGACTGGGGCATCTTCGAGACCGATGAGCTATGGCTTGCCAAGATCCTGCCGCATCTGAAATGCGAATACGTGGTGCTGCTCGACCTGTTCCATGATCAGATGGACCGCATCGCAGAGATCGACACCATCCAAAACAGCATCATCGTCGCTTTGGCGACCTCGCCCGACACGGTGCTTCTCTATAACGCCGATGATCCGAACTGCACGTATATCGCCAAACGTTCTGCCAACCGATCGATCGGTTTCGGCGTACGCGGGACGCTCTCGGCATATGGCAGCGAAACGCAGAGCGCCCCTATGCAACTGTGCCAGATATGCGGCAACCCGCTTGCTTATGACATCCGCCAATACGATCAGCTTGGGGATTATCACTGCACGTCGTGCGATTTCGCGCGTCCCGCCCGAGAATTCGAAGCTCACGATGCCGTCATCGAAGGCGGGCATGTTTCTTTCGAGCTAGACGGACCAACGGGTACATGGCCCATCTCCACGAATGCCAGTGGCGCATATATGGTGTACAACCTGACCGCCGTTGCTGCATGCTCGTATCTTCTCGGATGCTCCCAGGAAGCGGTCTCGCAAGCCATTGGCGCGTTCAATCCAACGAACGGGCGCCTGGAAACCATGCAGGTGCAAGGCTTGAGCGTACTTACCAACCTTGCGAAAAACCCTGCGGGTTTCGCACAGAACATCGACATCGTCGTTCAAGGACAAGGCCCTGCAAAGGTCGCTTTCTTCGTCAACGACAAGGAAGGCGATGGGCGTGACACTTCTTGGCTGTGGGATATCGACTTCGAGGCGCTAAGAGCGCGTTCAGGGTTGTCGGTATTTGCAGGAGGCATACGAGCTCGCGATCTCCTTCTTCGCATGAAGTACGCAGGTATCGACGCGAGCATCGCCAACTCCGTTGCCGATGTGTTTAACGCACCCGATCCGCGATTGCAAGACCCGAAAGCCACGCTCCTCGATGCAGCGCTCGCTCAAAACGACGAACGCGCTATCGATGTGTACCTCATCGCTAACTACACGGCACTGCCCCCCGTCCTCGCAGAAGTCCGCGAGCTGGCAAAGCAAGCTCCGGCAAGCTCACCTAAGCCTGCACCGCAAGCGAATCCGCAAGAGGGCATGCTTGCCGAGCGAGCCCGAAAAGCCGCTGCGGAACGCGAAATGCCAGGCATGCAAGAATCCGGCACCGCAGACGGCGCGCAAGACGCGCTAATGGCAGAGCCAGTCCGCATCGTCGAGGTGCTCCCCGACGTGCTCAACCTGTTCGGCGATGCGAAAAACGCACTCATACTCGCAAAGCGCCTTGAATGGCGCAACATCCCCGTCGATGTCGCTCGCATCACCCATGACTGCGCCGTTGATGATGCGGTTGCGCTCATCGAGTCCGCAGATATCCTCTGCATCGGTACTGGCGGCGTTCGCGAAACCCGCTTGGCGCTTGCCGACTTACGTCCGCTTGCACCTGCGTTGCAGGCTTTCCTCGCAAAGCGCGGTGTCCTTTTAGCCGTGGATTCCGGCTTCCAGCTGTTGGGTAAGACATGCGCCATCGGCAGCGAAACCGTCGAGGGGCTCGGATTCGTCGACATGACCTCGACTGGCAGCGATGCTTCGAACCGTATGGTCGGTGATATAGCAGGAAGCTCTAAGCTTGCCCAGCTTCCCGTCATCGGTTATGAGAACCATGCTACGCGCACGCATCTCGCGCAGACGCTTTCGCCATTCGTCACGCTTTCCACGCGCGGCAAACACGGCAACAACGACTCTGACTCCGATGACCGCGATGGCGTGCTTTTGGGTACATTAGTCGGCACATACCTGCACGGCCCCGTACTTGCGAAAAATCCCGAGGTAGCCGATGCTCTGCTTTCGAGTGCGCTTGACCACTTCCACGAGAGAACCGATAGCTTAGAGCCTGCACTTAACCCACTTGATGATGAAATCGAGCGCAGTGCGAACTCCTTTATGGCGCAGCGCCTGAATGCGAAATAGCAGGGCTGGGTATCCCCGAGAACGCCTTGATGCTTCTGCGTATCAATCCCTAGAAAAACTTCTTGCGCGAACAACGACGAGAAGGTATCATGTACTTCGCTTTTCGCGTTGCGCGAAGCACCAATGCGGGTGTGGCGGAATTGGCAGACGCGTACGGTTCAGGTCCGTATGGGGGCGACCCCGTGAAGGTTCAAGTCCTTTCACCCGCACCACTTATCATCGAACAGGCCGCATCGGCCTGTTTCTTTTTTTGCGATAACATACGCATGATGCGAAAACACCTTAAGCAACGAAGGAGGCAGCGTCATGGCTAGAAGGCTCATCGTAGCGATTGCGCTTGCAATTATTATGGCGTT
>JAUNJT010000028.1:8836-16004 GCA_030533105.1 Eggerthellaceae bacterium | reverse complement strand
CTTCGACGAGCGCGTCGGCCAACCCGAACTGCTCATGACGCATGAGAAGCTCACAACCATGCAGGTAAATGTCACGTACACCTGCAATCTTGCGTGCCGCCATTGCTTCTTGGAAAGCGGGCCGACCCGTACGGAACGCATGTCACGCGAGACCATGGAGGATTGCATCCGCGCGTTCCGCGCAGGTGGTTTCGAAAGCGCCGATATCACCGGCGGTTCACCTGAACTGCATCCCGATTGCGAGTGGTTCACCCGTGAACTCGCAACCACTGCCAAGGAGATCATCGTTCGCACGAATCTCACGATGCTCGAAATGCCCAAGTTCGCAGGGCTTATCGATGCATGGGCTGAAGTGGGTGCGCGCGTCATCGCGAGTCTGCCGTTCTACACGCAGGAAGGCGCTGACAGTCAGCGCGGCGAAGGCGTGTTTACGCGCGCCATGCGCGGCATTCGCGAGCTGAATAAGCGCGGTTACGGCGCAGGCGAGGGTTTGGTGCTCGATCTCATGTTCAATGCGGGTGGCCCGTACCTGCCGCCGCCGCAATCCAAAATCGAGGAGGCATACCGTGCACGCCTGGAGGCCGAGCAGGACATTCATTTCGATAGCCTTTTGGCGCTCAACAACTTCTGCCTTGGCCGCTATGCGCACGATCTCATCGAGACGGGCACGTTCGATGCTTACTTAAGCTTGCTCGCTGACAACTTCAACGCGCTTGCGGCAACACGCATGATGTGCTTGAGCCAGATCAATGTCGACTATGATGGTCGCATCTACGATTGCGAGCCGAACCATGTGCTCAAGATGCCGCGCCAGTTGGATGGTCGGGACATGACGATCAAGGATTACGCGAACGGCCAATTGCCTTCGTGCCCGATTCGCACGAATGCCATCTGCTATAGTTGCGCTGCTGGCTCGGGATCGAGCTGCGGTGGCTCGCTCGTATAAGGGTGGGGCATTATTCAGACTCAGCGTTTATAGCAAACAGGGAGGCAAGGTATGGATAAGCCTACGGATAAGTCGGTGCATGGATTCGCTACCGATGCGGCGATGTATCTGCGTTCGAAGATCGTCGAGGCGGCAGTCGAGTCGAATGCGCCTGTGGAGATGCCCGAGGTCGCCATCGTGCTCGGCAGCGGCTTGGGATCGCTGGTCGACAAGGTGGAGGGTCCGCTAACCATCCCATTTGCCGATGTGCCGCATATGCGCCTAACGACGCAGCGCTTGCATGCGGGCAATTTCGTCATCGGCAAGCTGGGCGGCAAGCAGGTCATCGTGCTGCAGGGACGTTTGCACCTATACGAGGGCTACAGTTCCCGCATCGTCGTATTCCCGGTTTTCATCCTGCATATGCTCGGGGTGAAGACGCTCATCTTAACGAATGCGTCCGGAGGCATTAACCTTTCATATTCCGTTGGCGATATCGTTGCGGTATCGGACCACATCAACCTCATGGGGACGAATCCTCTGCGCGGGGACGTCGAGATGGGTCGCAAGGCGCTTTTCCCCGACATGACCGATACCTATACGCCCAGATTGCGGGAATTGGCGTGCGAACAGGCGAAGGCATGCGGCATCGATTTGCACGAAGGCGTGTATATCGGCGTTGCCGGACCTTCTCTCGAAACACCTGCAGAAATCCGCGCGTTCCGTGTGCTCGGTGCTGATCTGGTGGGCATGTCGACGGTTTTCGAGGCAATCGCCGCACGCGATTGCAAGATGGAGATCCTCGCGTTCTCGCTCGTGACCAATATGGCTGCGGGCGTGCTGGACGAGCCGATTTCGGGTGACGAGATCGTCGCGACGGCAAAACGCCGTGCTGCCGATTTAGGGAATCTCATCGAGAACGTCGTCGCGAACATATAACAGGTTTGCGACCGTTTCTTCGGTCGCTAAAGAGAAAGGCACCATCATGCTCTTCAAGGACATCAGCATCCTAGACGAGGATTTCGATTACCAGACGCACAAATGGGTCGGCGTGAAAGATGGCAGGATCGCCTATATCGGCGATGAGGCCCCAATCGATGCCAATGCGTACGGCGAAGTCTATGACGGCACCGATCGATTGATGATGCCTGCCATGTACAACGCGCATGCGCATGCACCCATGACGCTTCTGCGCGGCTATGCCGAAAATGCTACCTTGCACGATTGGCTGAACAAGCTCGTGTGGCCGTTCGAAGCCAAGATCACTGCTGAGGATTATCATTCGGCGACCTTGCTTTCCTGCGCGGAGATGGCGAGATATGGCGTCGTGGGCTTCAGCGATATGTACTTCCGTGCTGAACAGCGCGCCGAAGCCATCATCGAGGCCGGCTTGAAGGCGAATCTCGCGGATGGCGTCATCGCGTTCGATCCGAATAAGCCGTATAGCGACTATGATGCGTTCCAGGTGTACGAGACCATGCTGCCGAAACTGCATGGTGCCGATGAGGGTCGCATCCTCATGGATCAGACCATTCACGCCGAGTACACGACGGTCGATCCGGTGGTGCGCGATATCATCGCGTATGCTAAGGAGCACGACTTAGGCGTGCAGGTGCACATCTCCGAAACGCAATCCGAGCACGAGGAATGCAAAGGCCGCAAGAACGGCATGACGCCGGTGCAGTATTTCGAGAGCGTCGGGCTGTTCGACGTGCGTACCGTCGCTGCGCACTGCGTGTGGGTGGATGATGCCGACATGGCCATCATGAAGGAGCATGGCGTGTTCGTGGCGTCGAACCCGGCGAGCAATTTGAAGCTCGGCAGCGGCTTCGCGCCGATTCCCGAGATGCTTGCGCGCGGTCTGAACGTGTGCATCGGCACCGACGGCATGGCCTCGAACAACAACCATGACATGTTCCAGGACATGTACCTGTTCGCGATGGTCCACAAGGGCAAGGGCGACCCGACGGTCGTCACGCCGAAAGAGGCCATCCGCGCTGCGACGCGCATGGGCGCTTTGGCCCAGGGTCGAGAAGATTGCGGCCTGATCAAGGTAGGTTTCAAGGCCGACCTTGCTGTGCTCGATACGAGTGGTCCGAGCTGGTGGCCGATGACCGATCCTGCGTGCAATTTGGTATATGCGGGACATGGTTCGGACGTGGTTCTTACGATGTGCGACGGGCGCGTGGTGTATCGCGATGGCGAATGGCCGCGCATTGACATCGAGCGCGTCAAGGCCGAAGTGAGCGCTCGCACCAAGCGAATCATCTCCGAACTGTAAAGGCAGCGAAAACGAGCGAGGGGCGCCTGGCTAACAGGCGCCCTTTTCATATGCATTGCGTCTGGCTCGCAATACTCATTTGATGATTAATCGCCAATCTTTAAAAAGCGTGGCGATGCTGTTTCAAGATCATCTGAAAAATACACCCCAAAATGCCTGAAAAGCGCAAAAACCGATTTCTTTAGAGGGGGGTGCGCTCGTTTGCCATTTTTTTGTGTCCATTTAGTAAAAAAACACAACTAATTTTCCCCCAAGGCATTTTCCTAGCTTGCGTTTTAGAGTAGCATTAGTCTGTCTATAACTATGTCCAAATTATGCTCATTTTCAGGTCATTGAGGTAGACAAGGTGGTTACACCAGGTGGTATTGGCAGGTAGGAAAAAGGGGAAAGCTATGGAAAAGATCAGAAGGAAAACACAGACAAAACGAAGGACTCCTTTAATCAAGACGTTTCTCGTCACGATGCTTGCGACAGTTGCACTTGTCGTGGGCGGCGTGTCGATGGCATGGGCAGCGCAGGGCGATGTGCCTGCCCATCATAAGAGTCGCGTGTCCAACGGTGACGGCACGTACAAGATTGAGATGAACGTTACCGGCGATGCCGACAACGAAACGCAAGAAGCCGGAAATGTGAACGTTGTCATCGTCTACGACGTTTCGCAAAGTATGACCAACAATGTTACCAACAATTCTGGTCCAAGGCGTGCCGACGCAACGGAAAAAGTCGTCCATGACTTTTTAGTGGACTTGGCGGATTATCAGAATGATGATAAGACCAATATCCAAGTGTCTCTCGTGACCTTTTCCGTAAGAGCGAATCAGGTTCAGGGTTGGACTAACAATATCGTCACTGATAACAATGGTCTTGCGAATCGTTTCACCGATGATGGTTCTCGCGATACCGCCAAACTCACTTATACTGGCGGAACTGGAGGATCTTCCCACAACGGCACCAACTGGGATCATGCGATGCAGCTTGCGCAAAACCTCGCTGAACACCCCGCCATCGAAGGTGCTCCGACTTTCGTCATCTTCTTCACGGACGGTGCTCCTACTGCGCAAGGCGCTAGTGCGACCAGTGGCATGAACCCCTCGAACCGCAACTGGTGGGAATTCAGAGACTACTACAACGCGGCCACAACAGAAGCTAATACCATTGAATCCCTCAAAGATACCACCCTCTTCGGCATCTACGCCTTTGCAGGCGAAGCCGACCTTTTGGATGACTTGCTGTATTACGCCAATACTGGGGAACACAGAAGCAGCGGCACCACGAACATCATGACCGCTCCCGCCAATAACCAGAGCCACAATTATGGTGCAACCGAAGCAGCCGATCACTACTACAACGCCGAAACCGCCTCCGCATTAGAGCAGGCGGTCTCCGACATCTTCAGCATAGTTGTCCAGTCGATGGGCATCTCTTCGGTCTCCATCAGCGACGGTACCACCAACCAGGTGAAGACCACCTCGGGTGAGGTTTCCGAACTCCTTGAGGTTGACGAGAGCTCCTATCAATACTGGATTTCCATTCCAGTGGTCGACAACAAGTTCACACGTGTTGACAAGGATGGCAACACTATTGAATACACAGTGACGGATAACAACAATGGTACATGCGATGTTTCGTGGGGAACCGGTGCAAGTGCCCAGACCGTTACGGTAGATGGTTCAGTAAAGAACGGCCAGCTCAAATATGAATGGAAAGAGGCCAATGCCCTCTACAATTATGCGCCACCCGCGGCAAGCCTGAATGAGGAGACCGGCGCAGTCGATTGGGATCTGTCGTCAGTCGGTACGCTTCTCGACGGCGTAACGTATAGCTATACCTTCGATGTGTATCCGAGCCAGGAAACGTACGACATGATTGCCCAACTGAAGAATGGCACCATCACGTACGGTAGTTTGGATGCGAACATCAAGAAATACCTTAAGCAATCCGAAGACGGCAATGACTATACGCTGGAGACCAACACCGGTGCATCTCTATCTTATAAAGACACCCGCATTGGTGATGAGATTCAAACGAAACCATTTACCGACGAGCTCGATCCCGTTGTGACCACTTCCTCGATTTTGACCGTCAAGAAAAACTGGGATCCAATCAGCCAAGCGGTTGATGAAATAATCCTCACGGTTACCAAAGACGGTGACGAATTCTTTAACGTTACGCTTAATAGCGGAAACGAGTATTCGGGATCTGCAAATATTTCAACGGGTCTCATGAGAGTAACCTATGCAGCCGATGGGGAAACCATTACCGGCGTAACCATTCTCGACGAAGGCCGCGATTATACCTTCGCCGAGATGGATGCAAGCTCGTTCGAGTGGGAGCTTGATGCCGAAATCGTGCGTCCGATGCTTATCGATAGCGCAACGGAAATCAGCACGTTGATTCTCATCGAGGACGCTACCAAATCTGCTGCGATCTCCGAGGATATGGGAAGTGAAATCTTCCTTCAGCAGGGTGGGAAGACCTATTTCAAGATCGAAGGCGAAATCTATGAGCTTTCGACTTCAGATGATAGCGGACACTTGGAAGCCACCAATACCAAGAGAAGCCATGTGTATCTATTAAAGGCTGTCGAGGGTGACGATCCGGGTGATGGCGAATTTGAGTTCGACCTTACCGTGAACGCTGCATACGATGATCACACTGTTGCCGTTGAAGGTTCGGGCAGCACGTATACATTCACAACTGTCGACGGCATCGAAGTAACCGTGCAGCCTGACTCGAAGCACGAGGGTTACTACATTGCGCAATATACAGTGGAAGATGGCGATAATGTGGTTCTCTATGGCAACGTAGCGGGCGGCAAGTTCACCTACAAGGAGGCCATGTGGTTCTCCATTTATGATCTCGAAGCAGGTAAGTCCGTTTCGGGATTGGAGCTCGAAGGCTGGACCGAAGAGACGAACAGCAGTGGTCCTACGGGTTATTACTATGCTCCGACGGGTACCTCGTTGCACGTCACGATGAAGGAGAGCTATAGCCTTCGTTTCAGCTATGTACCGACAGGCACCACATACACGTTCGTCGAAAAAGAACTGGCAGAGGATTCGAATTATTCCTTCGTTAAGGCAGAGCAGGATGCTGAAGGTACCGTGGACGGGCAGACTGTAACCGGAACGGTTGCCGAGGGCGATACGAGTTACTACGTTACGTATACCAACCGTTACGAGTTGGCCAAGATTACAGTTAAGAAAGAATGGCTTGGCGAAGAAGGGGATTCTGCAACCGTCGAGCTTTACCAAGACGGAACTGCGACCGGAAAGACAGCTGAGCTGAACGCAGACAACGAATGGACCTATACGTTCGCCGACCTCGACTCTGGTCATGAGTACAGCGTTCAAGAGACCGATCCAACGACTGGCTATGTTACTACCTATTCAGGTACGGCGGACGTTGTCGTAACCGCACCTGATGCCACGGAAGATGACGTAATAGAAGCCACCGTTTCCGTTGATGGCGAGGAAGTTGATACCGTCACGCTTGATGCGGACAACGACTGGACAGAGACGGTCAACGTTGATTACTACAACGAAGATGGCTCTGCTAAGACTGTTACCGTTTCGGGCACTGGTGTGACGTTCACCGTCATCAACAGAACTGTAACCGTTACCAATAACGAGACCACCGAGGTCTTCGTGAAGAAGATCTGGGAGGGCCCGGAGGCCAGCGCGACCATCACGCTCGTCGCTGACGGCACCGCGACCGACCAGACCATCACGCTGCCCGACTCGAACAAGAAGAACGAGGGCTCCTTCGCCGGCCTGCCCAAGTACAACAACGACGGCACCGCGATCGTCTACACCGTGACCGAGGCCGCGATCGACAACTACTCGACCACCGGCCCGACCGGCGAGGGCACCGAGGCGAGCCCCTTCACCTTCACCAACAGCAACACCGAGAC
Organism: Eggerthellaceae bacterium; assembly: GCA_030533105.1. Classification (GTDB taxonomy): domain Bacteria; phylum Actinomycetota; class Coriobacteriia; order Coriobacteriales; family Eggerthellaceae; genus SIG42. Next base: position 8,885 of record JAUNJT010000028.1, on the reverse strand, counting down.
CACCGAGGTCTTCGTGAAGAAGATCTGGGAGGGCCCGGAGGCCAGCGCG
>JAUNJT010000028.1:3920-8736 GCA_030533105.1 Eggerthellaceae bacterium | reverse complement strand
CGAGACCACCGAGGTCTTCGTGAAGAAGATCTGGGAGGGCCCGGAGGCCAGCGCGACCATCACGCTCGTCGCTGACGGCACCGCGACCGACCAGACCATCACGCTGCCCGACTCGAACAAGAAGAACGAGGGCTCCTTCGCCGGCCTGCCCAAGTACAACAACGACGGCACCGCGATCGTCTACACCGTGACCGAGGCCGCGATCGACAACTACTCGACCACCGGCCCGACCGGCGAGGGCACCGAGGCGAGCCCCTTCACCTTCACCAACACCTACAAGGCTACGGGTTCCGTTGCACTGACTGCTTCCAAGGAGCTCGTCGGCCGCGAATGGATAGAGGGCGAGGAGTTCACCTTCACGTTACTCGACACGCAGGGCGAGGTATACGACACGAAGACGGTTAGCTCCAATACGTCCGTGACTTTCAAGGCGTTCGAGTACACTGAAGCCGACATTGACGAGACCTACATCTACACGATCAGCGAGACCGGCACGCTGCCTGATGGTGTGGAGAAATCCGCTGATATTACCGCTACGGTCAAGGTTTCTGACGCAGGCGGCGGCAAACTGAGCTTTGATGTGTCCTATGACAATGATGACAAGATCATTAACACCTACACTGCAAAGCCTGTGAAGGCCGAGATCAACGTGACCAAGACGATTCAGGGCTTCATCGAGGGTGCTGACCCGAACGGCAACGTCGTTGACCGCACCTTCACGGTGACCATGAAAGGCCCGAAGATCGAAGATGAGCTGAGCGTTGACATCACCACTTCGGGCGGCACTGGCTCAGCCAATTTTGGCGAAATTGAGTACACCTTCGAGGACATGGTCGATGACAGCGGAAATCAGGTCACGGAGAAGGACTTCACCTACACCGTGACCGAGACTGCGGGCTCAGATCCTGGATTCGACTATGACGACAATGATTACACAGTAGTCGTTACCGTTAAGGACAATCAAAAGGGTCAGCTCGAGGTCACGAACATCACCAAGGTTGAAGGTGGGACGACGAACGTCGAGATTGTGAACAAATTCACGGAAGAAAGCACTGATGTCATCCTGACGGTGAATAAGAAAATCGACGACCAGTCCAATAGCGCAAAGGACGCCACCTTCACTTTCCAGCTCACGGATCCCGAGGGTACTACCGTCTACCAGGAGAAGAAAATCACCACGTCTGGCCTCACAGGCAGCGTTGATTTCGAGAAGCTCACATTCGATGCGGCTGGCGAGTACAACTATCTCATCATAGAGTCCGAGGGCGGCGATGAAGAGGCTGGTTGGGAAAATGACAAGTCCGTGCATGAGGTCACCATCGTAATCAGCGATGACTTCGAGGTTGCGGTTCTCCAGAAAGATACCACCATCGATGGTAAAGAAACCACTACGGTTACGTTCACTAACATCTACAAAGCAGCTTCCACCACTTCGATCCTCAAGGTGACGAAGAAGGTCGAAGACATGTCCGGCAGCGCGCCTGATGTCACCTTCGAATTCACGCTTGAGGGCGTCGGCACATCGCCGATGCCTAAAGAGGGCACTGTGGTCACCGCCAAGGACGGCGATACCGCCGAGTTCGGTGAGATCACCTTTGAGCAGGCGGGCGATTTCGCTTACACGATCACCGAGACCGTGGGCGGCGAGGGCGCTGCATGGACCAACGACATGGCGGCCCATGACGTCATCGTGAGTGTTCAAGATGTGGCCGGCCAGCTTGTAGCGACCGTTCAATACGACGGCAGCGAAACAGCGACCGTGCTCGAGGTTACCAATATCTACGAGCCGGAACCTGCTGTAATCGCCCCGCAGGCGCGCAAGGTCGTCAAGGAGCTTGCAGGCGTTGCTCCTAAGAACGTCGAGTTTACCTTCGAGCTGATCGATCCTGATGGAAAGACCGTCGAGACTGTGACGAGAACCGATGGCGGTTATGTCTACTTCAGCGACCTGACGTTCGACACGATTGGCACGTACAAGTATCAGATCAAGGAAACCAAGGGTGGCCAGGGATCCCTTTGGACCAACGACACCACGGCGCATGATGCGATTATCACTGTAACCGATCCATATGAGGGCCAGCTGGCTGCCGAAATCAGCTATGACGGCAAGGACGAGCTCGTGATAACCAACACCTTCGAGGTCGAGCCCGTTATGATCGACCCGCCGGTCCAGAAGACCGTCAAGGGCAGCCCGGCCACCGACGAGACCTTCACCTTCCAGCTGAAGGCCGTCAGCGAGGATGCCCCGATGCCCGATGACAAGGTCGGCGGCACCAAGACCATAACCATCACCGGCTCCGGTAGCGAGGAATTCGGCCCGATCTACTATTACGTGGCTGGCAACTACACCTACGAGATCACCGAGATCGCAGGCAGCGCCAAGGGCTACACGTACGACGACACGAAGTACTTCCTCGCAGTCGCCGTGACCGCGAACAAGGACGGCAGCCTGAACGTGGCGCAGAAGGTCGTCGATGGCAACAGCAACATCGTCGACAAGGCCTCCTTCACGAACACCTACGAGGAGGAGCCCCCGACCATCCCGCAGACCGGCGATGACCTGACAGGCATCATCCCGCCGATCGCGATCGCCGCAGTGGCTTCCGGCCTGCTGATGCTGGGCGCGAGCCGCAAGCTGCGCAGGGAGGATTAATCATCCCGCGCGCATGAGCGCGCATAACGCGTGAGCGAAGGGGCTGCAACGAAGGTTGCAGCCCCTTTTTGTATGTAAAGTGTTATGAAATCGTTAAGCAAACATATATAGACTTACGCGCGCGTACGCGTACGCGCGCGAGAGCGCTTCTAAGGCCCGATATTCTAGCTAGGCGATTTAGTTACATCGCAAGCAGAAGCGCGTTGTACGCGCCATCGTAGGTGCCTCGTTCAGCCTCTACGCGGATGTTCTGATCCATGAAGTCGATAAACTCACGTTCTGCTTGGAAGCAATCGATCATCGCGCAAATCTCAGGCATCGTTTGCATCTCATAGGTGCCATCGCCTAGTTCTGCAGCACGGATTGCACCCCATGCTTCGTGGCCTCCCACGCGGCGAATCATAAGTTTCGGGACGGGATAGTACGCTAGCTCGCTCGGCTTGGTCACCAGTATATCGCATGCGCGCATGAGCAGATTGGTGGAATACACCGCAGCGAAGATGCCGGAATCGTAGAACGCATGGATGCCCTCCATCGGTCCATCGAGTGCAGACGTTGCAAATGCTTCCACTTCATCGAAGTCTTCAAAATGGCACGTGGCGTGCGAAAGGGCTGGGATCGCTGCTTGAAGCTTATCCCACACGTCCTTATGGTCGCCTACGTTCACCATAAGCGCCGCTTCGTTTCGTTGTACGAGGGGAATCAGGTATTCGATGATGCCCTTGAACAAGTCGTATTGTGCTCCTGCCCCGCCTACGGTAAGAAGGTAGCGTATAGGTTCGCCTTCCATCACGCGATGGCTCCTGAGTTCGCAATCGCCATCCACGTTGGCAACCAGCTCGTGGTCGATATAGTGGCCCACATCGAAAAGCGAATCCTTAGGCATGGGCTTCAAGATGCGCGATGTGCCGAATAAGGGCTTTTTGCCCATACCGCGCAGCATCTTGTAACCCAAGTAGGCGGAAGGGGTCTGTACGGTGTGAATCGTTCCTTCTGCTAGATGGAGCGCCATCGGCCAGTTATCGGGAATGGCGTTCACCACGTGCGTAAGCCCCGCATGGATGGCGGCTTGTGCGGTCCACGCGTGCGTTCCCACGAAAGGCACGTCGCGCGGTAGGTCTGCGAAAGGTGCGATCATGAGCTCGGCTGTTGCCTGATCCTTGGCGTTATAGGTGAGCTGGCGGAAGCCTTCGGAGTTCAAAGGCTCCCAATACAGCTTGTTGAACAACTTCGACTTCTGGGAAAGCCTTGAACCCATCGAGTAGAGCTCGTTTTGGCTTTGGATGATCTTCGATGCGGTCGTATTCGGGAAACCGCATAGATCCATCCAGTAGGGGACAAAGCCCATAGCATGCGCGCAGCTTGCGAAGGCCATGGCGATGCGGTAGTGCCCGAAACCCATGCGGATATTGCCGATGACGATCGGCTTGCCCGCCGCACCGAGCAAAGTGCGTGCGGTTTCGGGGAAGGGAGGCTGGATGAGGGCATCCTCGGTGATCGAGAAAGTGGTTTCCGCTGCGTTTTCGTTGCGTTCGACGAGTTGACGCACGCCTAAGCGCGCACCGATTACCGGCGCATCGATCGCATCGATATGGCATACCCCTCCATCATCCCCGAAACGTTTCAAGAACTTGCTCTTACCACGCTCAGCTTGGCTTTGCGTGCGCAAATCGATGTCGTTTCCGAAGATTCGCTTGGATTTGTCGGTGGCCATGTTGCGTATCCTCCCTTATATTCAAGCTGTTTTGCTTTATGATACTAGAACAGCGTATTTTATGCTGTAATCGTTGATTATCATTCGAGTTTCAAAGACAGGTGCACCATGGCTTCACAACAAGCTGCGCAGGCAAGCGTGCAGGAAACATCCGTCCCATCCAACATCCCGGCTCCCATAAAGAAACTCGCCACCAATAAGATCTTGTGGCTGTTCGCCATCGGCCAGCTAGGCTGGTCGACGCTTTCGGGCATCATAAGCAACTGGCTCGTGTACTTCTACATGCCGGGCGAGTCGCTTCTCGCGAAAGGCCATACGCTGTTCATCACGCAGACTGCGGTCTTTTTGGGCTTCGTGACCGTCATCGGCGGCGTGACCGCCTTAGGTCGTGTGTTCGATGCGTTCACCGACCCGTGGATCGCGAGCAAATCCGACCGCTGCAAGCACCG
>JAUNJT010000028.1:0-3820 GCA_030533105.1 Eggerthellaceae bacterium | reverse complement strand
TCGATCACGTACTTCGTGGGTACGGCGTTCGCATACGCCATCCCCACGGTTGCGGGCTTCTTGGAGCCCTCGCTCGGTTCGGTCGGCTCCTTCCGCGTCACCATAGCCATCCTGGCGGTCATCGCGGTCATTTGCATGCTGGTGCCCGCGTTCGGCATCAACGAGAAGATGTATGCCGATACCACGCCATCTGCAACACCGACGTTCGCGAGCTTGAAAAAGACCTTCAAGAACAAGCACTTCCAGACTTTCGTGTGCTCCGATGTCCTGTATTGGATCGCTCTTACGATGTTCCAAACGGGACTCCCGTTCTACATCACGGAGCTGATGGGTCTCGATGCCTCGTGGACGACGCTATTGTTCATAGCGATGACCGGCATGAGTTTTCTGTGCTACCCGGTCGTCAACGTGCTCGCTAAACGTTTGGGGAAGAAGAAGATGGTATCGTTCGCATTCATCTTCTTCGCGATCGTGTTCGCCATCACCACGATGGTGGGCACGATGGGCATCCCTGGCGTTGCGTGGGGCTTCATCGTCGCCATCCTCGCCGCCATCCCGATGGCGATCTTAGGCGTTTTGCCGCAGGCCGTCGTCGCCGACATCGCCGAGGCCGATGCCATCACCACGGGAGAGGCGCGTCAAGGCATGTTCTACGCAACGCGCACTTTCGCGTTCAAGCTGGGCCAGTCTATCAGCATGCTCGCATTCACATCCATCGCGCTCATCGGCACGGGCGGGTTCGGGTATCGCCTGACTGCCGCCGTGGCCGCGATCTTCTGTTTGGCTGGCGGCCTGGTGTTCCTGCGCTATCGCGAGAAGGATGTTTTTGCTATTCTGGGTGAGAAGGAAACCGTTGCCGAGGAGCGTGCAGCCGAGAAGGCCGCCGAGGCAGAGGCCGTAGCGGCTGGCGCTGTCGCATCTGCCGAAATCGGTGCCGAGATCGCTGATGCGCTCGAGGTTATTGATGATCAAGCCGATGCCGTTGTGATAAACGAGCTTTTGCATTAAATAGTTAGGTCATCCCGTTATTCCAAGGAGGTAATCGACATGTCCGATTTCATCGAAGATGTACGGAAGATCGTCAACGCGATGCTCGACGATATCGACAAGGCTGCTGACGAATTCGAGGCAGCTGACAAGGAGTTCGACGACTTGCTGAAGCCGCTCGTGGATGCTGTAGCCAACAATCTCGATGCTGCCGATGCGACTGCTAAAGAGGCGCAGAAGATCGTCGAAGGCGTGTTCGGCGATTTCGAGAAGATGGCCGTTTCCCTCGAAAAGGCGGGCAAGGATCTTAGCGATTTGGCTGAGCCTCTCGCTGAGAAGATCGCCAACGACATCAAAGAGGCCAATGCGGTGCATGAGGCTGTCGGCGAGGGTCTTAAGGAGATCCTCACGAGAGATCCGGTGGATGCCGAGGATATCGCAGCTGCTGCAAAAGAGGCCTCGGAGGTCGCCGCACTCGATTTGGATGAAGAAGAAGATCCATGCGAGTGCGATGAGCATGAGGATGATACGGCTGCCGATTCGAACGAGTAACCGTAACGAGCGATGTCTTTTAGGTAGTCTATGAAGCCACAGAGCTTTACTATCGCCTATCGAACCGATGACGGGCTGGAAACGACGATCCAACGAGAGGGTTTCTCCTCGTTCGGATGTCAGGATTTCGCGCTTTCCGTCGAATGGACGGAAGAAGAGCTCGCGCTTGCCATCGAGGCGATAAACCGCATCGAGATCAGCAAGCTTGAGATCGTGTTCTCGCGCGATTTTTCGCGCGAGGGGATACTCATGAACGGCTATCAGAGCTGGACCGATACGCGCGAGTATTCAGCGCTCTCTTCGATGCCAGGGCTTTCGCGTACGCCGAAGGCGATCATCGAGAAATATGTGCTCGACGGAGGCGGCGATTACCGTTTCGTCGAATACGTGAACAAGCCGGGCTATCTGCACGGATTTTCCTATGCGGTGTTCAACCGCTATGACGAGCTTACGCTTGTGGGTTCTTTGGACGAGAGCCGCGGCTTCACGCTCATCCGCACTGATCCGAGAAAGCATGCGGTGACGCTTTTACCCGAAGTGCCCGCGCGCACGCTCGAAGCGGGGGAGCGTGCGATCCTTGGGCATTTCGCGATCATCACGATGCAGGGCGAAGATGTGCGCAATCGCGCATATGATAGATGGTTTGAGCTTTCGGGCGTGAAGCCGCGTCCCATAAAGCCGCTTATGGGCTATTCCAGCTGGTATCGCCATTACGACGATATCGATGCGGGCAAGATAGTAGGGGATCTGGCAGGCGTGTTCGAGGCGATCTCGTCACCTGAGCTTTCTGAGTTATGCGGTTCGGCGAACGTCTCTTCCGACCCGATGCAAGTCGCCGCGATTGCAGATGCGGCAAAAATAGCTGAGGATTCAATCGTGACATGGTGCGTCCAGGTCGATGATGGATGGTGCACGGTGGGCGACTGGATGCGTCCACATGAAGATCGCTTCCCTGACGGCATGCAACCCGTTGCGAAGGCAGTGCGCAAGATCGGTTTCATACCGGGATTGTGGCTGGCGCCTTTCGTGTGCTCGAAAGACTCGCAGCTTTATGCAGAGCATCCCGATTGGCTGCTGCGCGATGGATCTGACGAGACGGTCATGACGGGCAGCCACTGGAATGGCGCTTTTGCGCTCGATACGCTTAACCCTGAGGTTCGCGAGTATGTGCGTCAATCGATCCGCATGGCAGTCGATGAATGGGGATTCGGGCTGCTCAAGCTCGATTTCCTCTACGCCGCTTGCATGATCCCGCATGGCGGGCTCAATCGTGGCCAGCTCATGGCTGATGCGGTCGGACTAGTGCGCGATTCGGCACCAGATGTTCTTCTGCTCGCTTGCGGCGTGCCCTTGGCAAGCGTGTTCGGCAAGGTAGAATATTGCCGTGTCGGTTGCGATGTCGGGCTTGATTGGAACGACAAGGCTCCGATGCGCCTATTGCATCGCGAGCGTGTGAGCACCAAGAACTCGCTTGCATGCGCGCGGGCGCGCTCTCCGCTTGATGGACGCGCATTCGGATCAGATCCGGATGTCGTGTTCTTGCGAGAAGATGTTAAGCTTTCTAAAGACCAGCGTAAGGAGATGCATACGACCGCTGCACGGTGCGGCAGCGTGCTGATGACATCTGACGATATGGGCGCATGGACGCCTGAGCAACGTAAGCGTTTCGCACGTATGGCGAAGACCATCATCGAGAGGAAACGAACATGAGCAAAGCCACAGGAAAGGTAATCAAGATCAAGAACGGCGCAGCCGTGAAAAGCGCGAACGATGCACGTTCTGAATCACTCGTGCAGGACAGTTCCCGCAGCGTGTTCGTCAGGATGCCCGGTCGCATCGAGGTGGCGGGCAATCATGTCGATCACCAGGGCGGTCGTGCGCTGACGGCAACGATCGATCGTTTCATCACGATCCATGCCGCTCCGAACGATACGTCAACCATCCATATCGCAAGCCCTGGCTTCGCCGATACGATCATCGATGCGAACGATATCGAACCGCATCCTGAGGAACGCTTCACATCGGCCGCTATCGTCCGCGGCGTCGTTGCCGCCTTGAATGCGCAGGGAATCGAAGTGGGCGGCTTCGATGCCGATGTAACGAGCACGATTCCCGTTGGGCGCGGCCTGTCTTCCTCGGCTGCGTACGAATTGGCGCTGGTCTCGACCATCGCGAAGCTGTTCGGAGGAGGGGCGCTCGATCCCGAGGTCCGCGTGAAAGCGGCATTTATGGCCGAGCAGGAATTCTTCGGGAAGCCCTGCGGAGCGATGGATCAGCGCGC
>JAUNJT010000187.1 GCA_030533105.1 Eggerthellaceae bacterium | reverse complement strand
AATGTATAGATCGCTGATCAGTCGCCTCAGGAGTGATCGATTACCTCTGGGGTGACTGATTAACGGACAACTGGTGACGTGTAGAGCCTGTCGAGGTTGTGCGAGGACATATTTCATGGCGTAAAATTGCAGATGCATTTGAAAACGAGGCAAGGAACGCGCTACATGCAGCTACAATTCACGCGCCGGACGATAATCCTGATGCTTTGCGATACCGTCGCGACGTTCTTGGCGTACTTCCTCGCGTCGGTGCTCACCAATCTGCTCGGCGAAGTGTTCGCCACGCACGAAATCTACTTCATGCTCGGCGTGGCCGTCGTCGTCAATTTGTTCGTCTACGCGCTCTTCCACCTGTACAACGACCTATGGGAATATGCATCGGTTGACGAGGTGCTGCGCATCGTGACCGCTGTGGGGCTTGGTACGCTCGGCACTGCCGTCGTGCTCTGGATCCTTGGGCAATGGATTCCCATTCGCATCTACTTCGTTTCGATGTTCCTCATGATCTTCTTTGTCGGAGGCTCGCGATTCTTCTTCAAATACAAGAGCAGCAAGCGCCATGAGCTCAGAGGGGCTCGACAGGCGACGAAGCGTCCGCGCACGCTCGTTGTCGGCGCTGGTGAAACGGGTTCGATGGCCATTAGCCGCATGCTAAATAAGGATCCGAACATGCCGGGCATGCCAGTGGCGGCAGTGGATGACAACCCTTCGAAGCAAGGGATGCGCATCCACGGCATACGCGTGGTCGGTACGAGCGAGGATATTCTGGAGGCCGTCGATCGCTATGACGTGGAGCAGATAGTGGTGGCCATCCCTTCCGCTTCGATTGAGCAGCGCAAACAGATCTACAACCTCTGCGTGCAGACTGACTGCATGCTCCGGACGCTCCCCAATATCCGCGAGCTTCGCATCGACGAGGTCAACGACGTCGCGCTGCGTGAAGTGGACGTTGCAGACCTGCTCGGACGCGAGGAGGTCGTGCTGAATACGCGGCTCGTCTGTGGCTATATCTCAGGCAAGACGGTGCTCGTCACCGGAGGCGGCGGATCGATTGGCTCGGAGTTGTGCCGCCAGATGTGTGCGGTGGCGCCGAAGCGCATCGTGATCTTTGACATGTACGAAAACGATGCCTATCTGCTCAAGGGCGAGTTGACTCGCGAATTCGACGATATCGATGTGCAGGTCGAAATCGGAAGCGTGTGCGATATCGATCGGCTCGGCGACGTGTTTGCGAAATACCGCCCGCAGGTGGTCTTCCACGCTGCTGCTCACAAGCACGTGCCGTTGATGGAGATGTGTCCGCGCGAAGCGATACAGAACAACGTGTTCGGAACGCTCAACGCCGTCACGCTGTCCGACAAGTTCGAAGTTGACCGCTTCATATTCATTTCGACAGACAAGGCAGTGAACCCCACGTCGGTGATGGGAGCCACTAAGCGCATGGGCGAGATGATCGTCCAGCACTATGCACAAGAGTCCAAGACAGTGTTCGCAGCTGTGCGCTTCGGCAACGTGCTCGGTTCGAACGGCTCGGTCATTCCTATCTTCAAGAAGCAGATCGCCGAAGGCGGTCCGGTGACCGTTACGCATCCCGACATCGAGCGTTTCTTCATGACCATCCCGGAGGCTTCGAGGCTTGTCATCCAGGCAGGCGGTATGGCCCAGGGCGGCGAGGTCTTCATCCTCGATATGGGCGAGCCGGTCAAGATTCTCGACCTTGCACGCAGCCTGATAACGCTGTCAGGCCTGCGCGTTGGCGAAGACATCCAGATCGAGTTCACAGGGCTTCGTCCCGGCGAGAAGATGTACGAAGAGTTGCTGATGGACGAGGAGAACACGATCTCGA
>JAUNJT010000186.1 GCA_030533105.1 Eggerthellaceae bacterium | reverse complement strand
GGAGCCGATGGCGGGGATGAACACGACGCCCATGACGAATTCGCGGACGGTGCGGCCGCGCGAAATGCGGGCAATGAACACGCCGACGAACGGAGCCCATGCAATCCACCAAGCCCAGTAGAAGATGCGCCAACCGAGCGTCCAGGTGTTATCGCCGTAACCAGACAGCATCAAGGAGCTCTGGAAGAACGTGCCGAGGTAGTCGCCGATGCCGCCGACCAGGTTGTTCAGCACGTCGATCTTCGGACCAACGATGAAGCACACGGCCAAAACACAGGCGGCGATGATCAGGTTGAGGTCGGACACCTTGCTGATGCCCTTCTCGATGCCGAGCACCGCCGAGCCGATGAACACGACGGCGATGATCAGGATGATGACGATTTGGACGAAGAGGTCGTTCGGAACGCCGAACAGGTAGTTCAGGCCGGCGTTAATCTGCAGCGTGCCCAAACCCAGAGACGTCACGACGCCAGCCATGGTGGCGAACACCGCCAAGATGTCGATGAGCTTGCCCAGGGCGCCCTTGGAGTTCTTCTCGCCGAGCACCGGCAGAAGCGCGTTGCTGATGAGGGCCGATTTGCCCTTGCGGTACATGAAGTAACCCAAGGCCAAGCCGATGACCGCGTAGTTTGCCCAGGGGTGAACGCCCCAGTGCATGAACGACGCCGACATGGCGAAGCTTGCGGCCTCGGCCGATTCAGGGGCGATGCCCGCCGCCGGACCCGCATAATGCGAAATCGGCTCGGCGATGCCCCAGAAGACCAGGCCCACGCCCATGCCGCAGCCGAACAGCATGGCGAACCACGACGTATCGGAATAGTCAGGCGTTGAGTCGTCGGGACCCAGCTTGATGTTTCCCCATTTCGAGAACGCGATGAAGATGACGAAAATGACGAACGCCAGCATGACGAACAGATAGAGCCAGCCGAAGTCAGTTGTCAAGAACGTGAATATCGCACCCGAGACAACCGTGAAGTTCTCGTTCAGGGCGATTGCCCATATTGCCATAATCGCGCACAGGATAAGCGAGATCAGGAACACGGGATTCTTAAACTCGTTTTTGTTCATATATACCCCCCGGTATACCATGCGCCAAAATCACGATGCGCAGACTCAATTGCGTTGAATCCGATTAAGGTTGACCACCCTTGAATCCGTACATCTGGTTTCGACGACAATCCAGCCGAAACGGCTGGAATCTCCTTCTCGATGCGACCGGACATCCCATCCGGGCACACCATTCCGCTAGTTTTATTTCAGATGCGAACGCCGCTCCTTTCTCTTATATTTCAAAGGTTGAAGAGAGACCGCCAATGCCAGTTTTTGGCAGTCACGCATAGCATAATCGCGATTATAATTATTTTTAATAACAATATCAATAACTAATGCAACTATTCTTATGAAATAGTTGCTTTTTGGTATCGCTGCAAGCCCCAGTGGCGAGCTGACAGACGATCGCCAGCGGCATAGCGGGTGAAGCAAAGATACCTAATCCCGATGTTTCAACCCATTGAATCACAAAGCGCACCCGGGAATTACGCCCGGGTGCGCTTCGATGCATCCAAGTTAAGAACTAGCGTACGATACTAGATCTTGACCTTGAAAGCCGTCTGCTCCTCGATCGGCGTGGCGAGCGCGTCGATGGCGACGCCCACGCGATGATAGCGCAGCTTCCACTGCTCCTCGGGCAGCGTATTCGGGTCGCCCAGAGGATAGGGGATGGAGATCGTCGGAACCATGCGGTTCGCACCCACGGTCGTGGAGACCGGGATGAGGTTGCACATATGGACGATCGGGAAACCAGCACGCTCGAAAACTTTGACCATCGTTGCCCCGCAACGAGTGCAGG
>JAUNJT010000027.1 GCA_030533105.1 Eggerthellaceae bacterium | reverse complement strand
CCGGTGGCGACGGTGCCACGACCGGTGATGGTCATGGTGTCCTCGACAGCCATCAGGAACGGCTTGTCGACGTCGCGAGCAGGAGTCGGAATGTACTCATCGACGGTGTCGAGGAGTTCCCAAATCGGGGGCTCCCATTCCTTGTCGCCCTCGAGGGCCTTCAGCGCGGAACCGCGGATGATCGGGCAATCCTCGAAGCCGTAGGACTCGAGCAGCTCGGAGACTTCCATCTCGACGAGCTCGATGAGCTCTTCGTCATCGACCATGTCGCACTTGTTGAGGAACACGACGATGTAGGGAACGCCGACCTGACGGGCAAGCAGGATGTGCTCGCGAGTCTGAGCCATGGGGCCGTCGGTGGCGGCGACGACGAGGATCGTGCCGTCCATCTGAGCAGCACCCGTGATCATGTTCTTGACGTAGTCAGCATGACCGGGGCAGTCAACGTGAGCATAGTGACGGGCATCGGTCTCATACTCGATGTGAGCGATGGAGATGGTGATGCCGCGCTCGCGCTCTTCAGGAGCCTTGTCGATCTGATCGAAAGCGGTGAAGTCAGCCTTCGCGGTGCCGTGGGAACCATCGTTCTCGGAGAGAACCTTGGAGATAGCGGCGGTCAGCGTGGTCTTGCCATGGTCAACGTGACCGATGGTGCCGATGTTAACATGCGGCTTTGAACGCTCAAATTTTTCCTTAGCCATGTGAGTGCCTCCTTAAAGGAATCGCTAAGTCTCTTTACAAAAAGACGCGCCTTTGCGGCGCGAAAGATTTTTATGGTAGCGGTGACTGGATTCGAACCAGTGACAACACGGGTATGAACCGTGCGCTCTGACCAACTGAGCTACACCGCCAATAAGCAAATGGAGCCTGCGACCGGAATTGAACCGGTGACCTCTTCGTTACCAACGAAGTGCTCTACCGAGCTGAGCTACACAGGCGAAAATGGTGGGAGCGCTAGGATTCGAACCTAGGTAGGCAACGCCAACGGGTTTACAGCCCGTCCCCTTTAGCCACTCGGGCACACTCCCAAATTCGTCGCTCAATTCATGTGTATTTATCAAGCTGCCTGCTTTACGGATTCCCACTTCATGCGCTACATTTGCAGTGCATGAAGATATCGAAACCACAAAGCGTATGAATAATACGCTAGTAATCCGGGCATGTCAACACTTTACACGCCTCCGGGCGTATCATTTTCTATGAATGAAGCGATTCGTAGTATTCGTATGAATCTTATGAACAAAAGCGCCTCGATGCTTCAAGTTGCCACGTGCAAAGTGGTATGATGCTTGTTCAATGTGGATGCGCGCGTACGTATGCGCATATGCGCGAAAGCGCATTCGGAAGGGAAACGATGGATTCATCGCAAAAACATATCCGCACATCGCTTCTGGCGGTTCTAGTGAGCATCGTTTTGGCATGCTCCCTCGTACCTGCCCTCGCCTTTGGCACTCCCGCCTCTGAAAAGCAGGCAGAAGCCGAAGCCGCGCTCGAAACGCTCAACTCCTTGCAAGAAGAACTCGACAAGGCCTCCAACGATTACTTCGAGGCGCTCGCCGAGCAAGAGGCCGCTCAGGCGAAGATGGACGAGGCTCAGAAGCGCATCGATACCGCGAGCCTGCGCATCAAGGAGCTGCAGACTCAGCTCTCCACTCGCGCACGCAGCATGTACCGCAACGGCGTCACCACGTTCTTCGATATCCTTTTAGGCTCCTCGACATTCACGGAATTCGCTACGAATTGGGATCTTCTCGATCAGATGAACGAGAAAGATGCCTCGATGGTGCAGGAGACCAAGAAGCTTCGCGCCGAGGTCCAGGAGCAGAAGGATGAATTCGCGCGGCAAGAGAAGATAGCCGCTGAGAAGAAGGAAGAGGCCGAAAAGGTCAAGGACGAGGCACAGCGCCTCGTAGACGAGATGCAGGCGACCTACGACAGCTTAAGCGAAGAGGCTGCCGAGCTCCTCGAGCAGGAGCGCGCCGCGCAATCTGCAGCAGCAGCTGCCAATGCGGTCAACTCCATCAACAGCAACTCCGGTGGCGGCAACTCCGGTTACCTCCCCCCTGCTGACGATGGCACCATCGTCGGGCGCGCGATGTCCTACGTCGGTAACGGCGAATACGTATGGGGCGCATGCAGCCCTGGCGAATTCGATTGCTCGGGCTTCGTGAGCTATTGCCTCACCGGATCCTATTCACGTCTTGGAACCACCTACACCTTCCTCGGATGGACTGAGGTCGATGATCCCCAGCCGGGCGATGTCTGCGTGAACGAAGGCCACTGCGGAATCTACGTTGGAAACGGCATGATGGCTCATGCAGCCTCCCCTGGCGAAGGCATCATCGTGAGCGGTGTCCAAGGCGGTATGATCTACGTCCGCTACTAAGCACCTAACGCACAATGGTTCTGAGAAGGCGCGCATAAGACGCGCCTTTTTGATGCAGTGGCACTGCATGCGAACGGCGATGATTGCGCCGCGCACAAAGCGTCTCATGGGCTTTGAGAAGGGTCATAAGTGCTCTCTAGAAAGCATCCAGGCACCCGTCTTGTCGCATTCGCTTGTGCTGCATGGTTTGAAAGAAGCACCTGCATCGGACGATAAAAGAAAGGGCGCGCGGATCGTTTCGACCCGTGCGCCCTGCGGAGAAGAAGCTCTTTGGGAAACTAGGAGATCGGTTCCTTCTCGAAGAACTCGACGGCTACCTCAGTGGGCTCTGCAGCGTTCGCTTCGATGACCTTCTCAAGCGAGTCGGCCTCAAGCACGGGCTCGTCATCCATATACGTGTCGAACTCTGCGTACACGGATGCATCGGGCTCTTTCGTGAGCAGCGAGAACACCACGATGCAGATGCAGCTCGTCAAGAATGCAGGCAAAAGCTCGTAGATGCCGAATACGCCGCCGATCGGCTTGATCAGGTTGTGCCAAATCAGCACCATGGCGGCACCGCCCAGCATGCCTGCAATCGCACCGGCCTTGTTCGCACGGCGCCAATACAGCGAGAACAGCATCAGAGGACCGAAGGAGGCACCCAAGCCGGCCCATGCGTACGATACGACGCCGAAGATCGAGGAGTTCTCGTCGAATGCGACGAAGATGCCGAACAGAAGGACGACAACAAGCGTGATGCGGGATACAACCAGTACCTGATTGTCGGTAGCGTTCTTCTTGAAGATGCCGCGATAAATGTTCTCAGCAACGGACGAACCGGTGATGAGCAGATACGAGGAAGCGGAGCTCATGGAGGCGGCCAAGATGCCGCACACGACAACGCCGCAGATGAAGCTCGGCAGGATCATGCGGGAAAGGACGATGAAGATCGTCTCCGCATCGGGGTTCGTGAGCAACGCACCCGGGATGACCGCACGGCCGATGATGCCGATGCCCACAGCGCAGGCCATGGAGACGACAACCCAGACGATGGCGATGCGGCGGGAAACCTTGACTTCCTCGTTGCTGCGAACGCCCATGAAGCGGACGAGGATCTGCGGCATACCGAAGTAACCAAGACCCCAGGACATCGTCGAGATGACGGTGAGCAGGCCGTAGGACGCCGCGGAATCGAACAGGGGCATGCCGTTCTCGACCACTTGGAGGCCATCTTCGCCTACCGTAGGCACCGCGATCGATGTCATCGACAAGAAGCCGGGGATATCCGAAAGGAATGCGACGGCATTGTCGAAACCAGATGCAGCAACGATAGTGCCGACCACGACAACTGCGAGGGCGAAGAACATCAGGCAGCCCTGCACGAAGTCGGTTGCGACAACGGAGAGGTAGCCGCCGATCAAGGTGTAAAGGAATACGATGAGAGCACCGAGGATCATCATCGTGGAGTAGCTCAAACCGAACAGCGTATTGAACAAGCGGCCGCAGGTTACGAAGCAGCTGCCGACGTAGACGCAGAAGAAGATGAGGATGATGACGGCGCAAACGGTGCCGACGATGTTCTTCTCGTCATGGAAGCGCTTGCTGAAGAAGCCGGGAACGGTGATGGCGTCGCCAGCCTTGATGGAGTAGCGGCGCAGGCGCTCTGCGACGAGTTTCCAGTTCAAATAGGTGCCAATGGCAAGGCCGATGCAGGTCCAACCGACATCGGAAGCGCCGCACCAGTACGCCAGGCCAGGCAAACCCATCAACAGATAGCCCGACATATCCGATGCCTCAGCGGAAAGGGCCGTGAACCACGGACCTACCTTACGCCCGCCGAGGAAGTACTCGGATGCGGAGGAGTTCGAACGCCTCGCATAAATGAAACCAATCGAAATGACCACGATGAAGTAGATCAACATCGCGAGCATTACCAAGAAGTCGCCAGATTCCATCCCTAGATTCCTATCTCTTGTGCCTCGCTCACCGATTAAAAGGTGATACCTGTATTTCGCCTTGCATTCGTGCTGGAATAAATTGCAAGGATTATACTTTACTTCATTAAAGCAAATGCGCTGTTCGGTTAACGAAATAGGTAGACGGAACGTAAAGGAGCAGCTACGTTTGCGAACTGGGTCGATAAAGCGTTGAAAGGATACTGACACCATGCCCACGTATGCGGAAATGACAGCAGAAGAGCTCATCGAAGCGAAGCGCGCGCTTGAGGCGCAATACGAAGGCTATAAGGCCAAAGATCTCAAGCTGAATATGGCGCGCGGCAAACCGGCGAGCGCGCAACTCGACTTGAGCCTCCCCCTCCTCAGCGCGATCACCTCATCAAGCGATCTGCATGCTGCCGATGGCACCGATCTGCGCAACTACGGCGTGCTCGACGGCATTCCCGAGGCGAAGGAGCTCATGGCGAGCATGCTCGACGATGACCCTGCAAACGTCATCGTTTTCGGCAATGCTAGCTTGCCGATCATGTATGACACGCTTGCACGCTGCATCGATTTCGGGACGTGCGGGTCTGCGCCATGGCACACTTACGACTCGATCATCTGGATCTGCCCGGTTCCCGGCTATGACCGCCATTTCGCCATCACCGAGAACTTCGGCATCACGATGATCCCCGTGCGCATGGATGAGAACGGCCCGGATATGGACGAAGTCGAGCGCATCGCAGCCTCGGATGAACGTGTGAAAGGCATCTGGTGCGTCCCCAAATACTCCAATCCCGGTGGCGTGACCTATTCCGATGAGGTCGTGCGCCGTCTCGCGTCCATGGAGACTGCAGCCGACGATTTCAGGATCTTCTGGGACAACGCGTATTGCGTCCATCATCTCTATGACGAAGCCGATAAGCAGGACCAACTTCTAGATATCGCCAAGGCATGCATCGAGGCGGGTAACCCGAACCGCTACTTCAAGTTCGCCTCCACAAGCAAGGTCACCTTCCCCGGCGCGGGCATCGCAGCCATGGCCGCCAGCCCCGAAAACATCGCCGAGATCAAGAAGCGCATCGGCATCCAGACCATCGGCTACGACAAGATCAACCAGATGCGCCATGTGCTCTTCCTAAAAGACGCCAAAGGCATCGCCGAGCATATGTCGAAGCATGCAGCCATCATCCGCCCGAAGTTCGAACTCGTATGCGCAAAGCTCGAGGAGGGCCTGAAAGACGCGGGTGTCGGCTCGTGGACGAACCCGAATGGCGGCTATTTCGTATCCTTCGATGCACCTGAGGGCACGGCCAAGCGCATCGTTTCGCTCGCGAAGGAAGCAGGCGTCGTCATGACGGGTGCCGGCGCCACATGGCCGCATGGCGATGACCCGTACGATTCCAACATCCGCATCGCGCCTACGCTGCCACCTCTCGAGGAACTCGATGCCGCGATGGATGTCTTCGTATGCTGCGTGAAGCTCGCCGCAATCGAGAAGATGCTCGCTTAGCAACACGCTTCGCCGTTAAATCATCCTACATGCAAGAAGGGGTTCGCTTTTTCGAAGCGGACCCCTTCCCCTTTGCTTTCGTACGTTAAAGCTTTATGCAGCGGTGCAGTACTTCGTCATCTCGGCATACTCCGCATCCGAGATCTTATAGCCGTACATCGTCTCGAAGTAGTTCTTCACGACATCCTTCGCATCGGCACCCACAAGTTCGGGATACAGAAGATGCGGCAGCCACTGCGCGCCAAGCACCTGGTTGACCGACGGAGGCGAATTCAGCCAGCCATAAGGTACGCTCGGTACCAGATAGTACTTGCCGTTCTGCACTGCGGAAAGCGACGACCATGCGGGATCGTCGGCGATCTTCGTGTACAGATCCTCGCTCTGGATCAACAGAACATCGGGATCCCACACGGCAAGCTGCTCGAGGCTGATCTCATTGCCGAATCCGTTGCCGACGACGTTATCAGCGACGATGGCGTTGGTCGCAACCATATCGATGAGAGCTGCATGGAACGAGCCTTGTGCGAGACCATGGGTCTCATCGGTCAAAAACGCGACGCTTACGCGCTTGTCATCGGGCACCTTAGCCATGGAGGCCTGAGAATCGCTTATGGCCTTCTTGCAGTAGTTCGCCAATTCACTTGCACGCTTCTCGTTGCCCAGGATCTTGCCCAACGTGGTGTAGACCTGATCGTAGGTGTCAAGTGTCGCTTCGATATGGATGACGGGAATGCCCAGCGACTCCTGGAGCTTGTCGAGATCCTCAACGATGCCCTTCTTGGCCTCGCCGATATCGATGACGAGCTCGGTGCCCGCTGCAACGACCTCTTCCTTGTTGAAGCTGCCCTTCGTGCCATACAGGGCACCGAAGACCTTATAATTTGCGCTCTTGATGCCGAAGCACTTCTCCTCATCAGCCGTAAGCTCGCTGGAAAGGCCGCACAGAACCTTCGGGTCGAAGGTCATGATGACCTGTTGTGCCATCGAGCCCGAAGGCGCAACTTTCGTGGCCTTTGCGGGAATCTCGACGGTACGGCCGCACGAATCCGTGAATTGCACGGTCTTCTGCGCGGAGCCGCCCGAACCGGATGAGCATGCCCCTAACGCAAGCGCGCAGACCGCGCACAGGATGCATGCGAAGATCACGCTTACGAGTCGTGAGGTTTGAGTTGTCCTGAATGAAACCATCTCGTTCCTTTCTTGTCCATTTTTCCCAATTCCTTTACGGGCACGCACACGCGCACCTTATCGCCATAGAGAGAAGTAACCTCCACGTCGACGCCATAGATGGTCCCCACCAGTTCCTTGGTGATGACGTCTTTGGGATCGCCGTAGGCATACAGCTCGCCTTCGTGGATGACTAAAACGCTGTCCGAATAGAGGAATGCATGATCGGGCTGATGCGTGGATTGGATGATCGACATGCCCTCGCTCGACAACTCGCGCACGCATGAGAGCACGCGTACCGTGTTACCGTAGTCGAGCGCGCTCGTCGGCTCGTCCATGATGATGGTCTTCGCGTTCTGCGCGATGGCGCGCGCAATCAGCGTCAGCTGCTGCTCGCCGCCCGAGATCTGCGTATATGGGCGCTTCGCGAGGCTCGCGATGCCGACCTTCTCAAGAGCGGCATAAGCGCGATCTTTGTGCTCAGCCTTCGGCTGCCCAACGAACCCGACATCGGATGCGGCGCTCATGAGCACCACGTCGATCACGTCATAGTCGAACACTGAGGAGTGCGATTGCGGGATGTAGGCTATCTCCTTCGCGCGCTGACGCACCGAAAGCGAACGCATATCCTTCCCGTTCACCAGAATGGTTCCCGTATAGTTCCTGTAGAGCCCGAGCAGGCACTTGAACAGTGTCGTCTTTCCCGCGCCGTTATGGCCTAAGACGTTGACGAGCGTCTTATCGGGAATCGTGAAATCGAGCCCCTTGAGCACTTGATTCTCACCGAAGGCGAAGCCGAGATTCTTAACTTCGATACTCATCTGAGCTTCCTCCTCGTGATCAGATAGAGGAAGAACGGAGCACCGATGAATGCGGTCAGGATGCCGATCGGGATCTCAGACGTGGTGATAAGACGGGATACGTCATCGACGATCAAGAGGAAACCAGCGCCCATGATCATCGATGCAGGCAGAAGCCTACGATAATCGGCGCCGACAAGCATGCGGCACAAGTGCGGAACGACCAGTCCTACCCAGCCGATCATGCCCGTCACAGCAACGCTTGCCGCAGTGACAAGCGTCGCAGCGAGAATGACGACGAGACGCACGACCTTCGTGTTGACGCCTAAGGTTTCCGCCTCCTCATCACCCATCGTGAGGATGTTGATACGCCAGCGCATGAGGAACAAGGCGATAAGCCCGATTCCCATCGGAGTGATCACCATCGCAATGTCTTTGAGATTCGCGCTGGTAAGCGATCCCATGAGCCAGTACGTGATCGCAGGAAGCGTATTTGCAGGATCAGCGATCAGTTTGGTGAACGAGACGCCTGCTGACATGAGCGAGCTTATCATGACGCCGGAAAGCACAACGACAAGCACCTTATTCCCTCGCGCATGGCTACTGATGAGGAGCACGAGCAACACCGCGATGATGGCGAAGACGAATGCCATACCCGAAATCGCAACGGAGCCCCAACCAAGCAGAATCGCGATTGCCGCGCCGAGCGCAGCACCTTGGGAAGCACCGAGGATGTCAGGCGAGGTGAGCGGATTCTGGAACGTTCCCTGGAACGCCGCGCCAGCAGCGGACAGACAGCATCCGACAAGTAAGGCAAGGATGATACGCGGCAAGCGGACGTTATAGAACAGCGCCTCCGCTTGCGTGGTGGCACCCGTTTCGATGTCAACGAATGGGATGAGGTTCAAAAGCATGGCAAGCGCATCGCCTGGAGCGATCGGATACCTGCCGAGGAGAAGCGAGACGCATGCTGCCGCAACCATGATGACCGTGAGCACGATGACGACGGTGCGAGCACGTCGGTTCGTGAAAACGTCAGATGGTGCTTTCTTCGGCTCGTCCGCCATGAGCAGGTCCCTTTGGTTCACTCGCTTAAGCTTGCGATTATTATCTATTTTCAGAATATTAAGAAAATAGAATATTCATCGTCATGAAGTTTATTCCATGACGAGAACAACCGTCAAGGCTTTCCTAGCAAGTTGTGCCTGCTTTTTTCTGGACGGGTTTACTTAGGCGCCGTAATCGTTTCGGCGAGCATTTGAGCCGAAGCATCATCAGGAACGATATCGGCGATCTCGCCATGCCACGCTTCGGTAAAACGCCGATGGGCGGCATCGAGCAACCAATCGCGCACGACAATCAGAACATGGGGGAAAGCCTTAGTCGGACCTGCGTCCACCATGGCCAATGCGCTCGTCAATCCCCCATTACGCTCGAGCTCCAGCCTTCCCAATTCATCGATCACCAGAAGGCGTGGTTTAGAATTTGAATCGACCTGTACCGATAGCGCATCGAAATGCGCATTGATCGCGCAGATCGCATCCTCGGAGATATTCCATCCGAGCTTTGCTTGCCTGCTCTGGTTGACGCGCCCGGAATCGCCATCATCTGCATCCCAAGACACCGGCCGTGCGAAGGAGAATCGCTCACGATCGGGAAGCAAAAGCGCATCGATGCCGAGCTTCTCGTATTCACCGCACGCATCAAAACCACCAGCCTCATTGATTTCCTCGGGACTGCGATGACGCCATATCCCAGGAGTCAGCACGCCGCTCACGCAAGCGCCCTCCTCCTCGAGCGCAGATAACGTGCGCATGAGCCAACGCGTCTTTCCGATTTGAATGTCGCCAGTCAATATGAACAGCATGGGTTAAGCCTCAGTTCCCGATTTTAACGATTGGCGCATAATCGCGCAGAAGCTTCTTCGTCTGGCCGGATCTCTCAAATTTGATGTGGAGCACGTCGCCGTCGACCTTGGTAACTTTGCCGCGACCGAAGGTCTTATGGTCGACCTCATCGCCCACGGAAAACGTCATGTGCGCAGCATCCTTCTTCCCGGCACGCGGATTGGCCGTATCCGTCCGCACGTAGGCATGCGAGATGCTGCTCGATGTGCCCGCGCCCTTACCGAACACACGGCCTTCGCCGGCTTCCGTACCCGAACCGGAAATGCCACGGCGGCTGCCGCGCTTCTCCCAACCGATTCCCGCATAACCGATTGACCCGACACCGCTCGCTTTCCGAAGCTCGGGAGGTATCTCCGAGATGAAACGCGATGGCGGATTCGCATTGGTCATGCCGAAGAGCTGACGCGTCATCGCATTCGTCATATACAGAAGCTTGCGAGCGCGTGTGATTGCGACGTAAGCAAGACGGCGCTCCTCCTCGAGCCCCTCCTGGTCGACCGACGAGGAGATATGCGGGAAGAGGGATTCC
Organism: Eggerthellaceae bacterium; assembly: GCA_030533105.1. Lineage (GTDB taxonomy): Bacteria > Actinomycetota > Coriobacteriia > Coriobacteriales > Eggerthellaceae > SIG42. The sequence goes on along the minus strand of JAUNJT010000027.1, from coordinate 6,092 downwards.
TCCATACCGGTGATGAATACGCAGTCGAATTCGAGGCCCTTCGATGCATGGACCGTCATCAAAGTTACCGCGCTCGCACCTTCACCGAGCGTATCCAAATCGGTGCGCAAGCGCACCCATTCGATGAAATCCGCAAGCGAATCGCCACGAAGGATGCGTGCAGGTTCGCCATCGGCGTCGCCATCATTTGCGGTCGGTGCATCATAGAACACTTCGTCATAATCGTGGGTCTGAGCATATTCGTCGACGACGCTATAGAATTCCTTGATGTTCTCGATGCGTCCACGAGCCTCATCGGTTCGCTCCGCCTCGTATGCCTCGATCATGCCGCTTTTCGTGACGATTGCCTCAACGACTTTGCGCAATTCCCCGCTCATGCTTGCAGCTTCCTTGATCAGGTCAGAGAATTGCTTGAGCGCTTTTCTTGTGGAAGATCGAAGCTCACCGGCGGCGATGACCTCATCTATCGCCTGCATGAACGTGCAATCGTTCTCGCGGGCAATGCCTTCAACATATTGGATGGTCGTCTTACCGATGCCGCGCCGAGGAACGTTGATGACACGTTGCGCCGCCACATCATCAGCGGGGTTCACCGTGAGGCTTAAATACGCCATCACGTCACGGATCTCCGCGCGTTCGAAGAACCGCACGCTACCGATCAAGCGATACGGAACGCCGGCTCTAAGGAACATGTCCTCGAGCGAGCGGCTCTGGGCATTCGTGCGATAGAACACAGCCATGTCCGAATACGACATGCCGCCCCGATGGAGGCGTTCGATCTCCCCTGCGATCCAACGGCCTTCATCGCGCCCATCCTGTGCGGTGTATATCGATACGAGCTCCCCTTCCTTGTTCATGCTGTAGAGCCGTTTCTCTTTACGATGCTCATTGTGCGCGATAACGGCATTCGCCGCCGCGAGGATGTTCTCCGTGCTGCGGTAATTCTGCTCGAGCTTGACCACCGTCGCATCGGGATAGTCTTTCTCGAAATCGAGGATGTTGCGGATATCGGCACCGCGCCATGAGTAGATCGATTGATCATCGTCTCCGACGACCATGATGTTACGTTCCGCCTTAGCGAGAAGCTGCGTCAAGGCATATTGCGCCTTGTTCGTGTCCTGATACTCGTCGACCAGCAGATAGCGGAAACGACGCTGATATGCCGCGAGCACATCGGGATTGTTCTTAAGCAGAAGGTATGCATATAAAAGCAGGTCGTCGAAATCGAATGCATTCGCCTGCTTGAGGCGCTGCTGCATAATCGTATAGACGCGTGCTGCGATCCTACCGACCGGGTCATGGACCGACATCTCGAACTCATCGGGCAGGATAAGCTCGTTTTTCGCCTCGGATATGCGATTGCGCACCGAGTTTACGGGGATGCGCTTCACATCGATATCGAGCTCTTCCATGATGCTTTTGACCAGGCGTTTGGAATCATCCTCGTCATAGATCGTGAAATGCTCAGTAAACCCGAGCACATGCGCATTGGCGCGAAGGATGCGCACGCACATGCTGTGGAATGTGGAGACCCACATGCCACGCACGCGCGGACCGACAAGATCGCTCAAGCGCTCGCGCATCTCATTCGCAGCTTTGTTCGTGAAGGTGATGGCGAGGATCTCCCATGGGGCAACGTTCAGGTCATCGACCATATGCGCGATACGGTATGTGAGCACGCGTGTCTTTCCCGAACCGGCACCAGCCAAGACGAGCAGAGGACCCTCCGTCGTCATGACGGCTTTATATTGCGGTTCGTTCAAAGACGAATAGTCGATCATGACCTACGGAAAGACCTTTCTTCTCGCATCACGTGGGTCTCGAGACGCCACGCGCAGGCTAACGGAGTTCGCGACCCAAAGCAGCTGCAAGTGTACGCAGCTCGTCGATAAGCTGCGTAAATTGCGGCAAGTTCAATTGCTGCGGTCCATCGGAAAGCGCATGGAGCGGGTCAGGATGCACCTCGATCATCAGCGCATCGCACCCGGCAGCGACTGCCGCTTTAGCAAGCGAGGGCACCAGGTCGCTTTGCCCCGCAGGATGGGAGACATCCACGCAGACGGGCAGGATGCTCAGCTTATGCACGATGGGCACCGCGGCAATATCGAGGGTGAAGCGCGTCGCGGTCTCGAAGGTGCGGATGCCACGCTCGCACAGCATCACATGCGCGCTTCCCGCTGTCGTGAGGTATTCGCTCGCAGCAAGCCACTCCGAAATCGTCGCAGCCATACCCCGTTTGAGCAAAACGGACTTGCCGCTTATCGCGGTCGCTTTGCCGACCGCTTTGAGAAGCTCGTAGTTCGCCATGTTGCGCATGCCGATCTGCAGGCAATCAACGCTTTCGTCGAGCATCTCGACATGGGCGACATCGACCACTTCGGTAATCGTCGAAAGCCCGTATTCCTTGCCGACTGAAGAGAGGATGGAAAGGCCCTCGTCACCGAGACCTTGGAACGAATACGGCGAGGTACGCGGTTTGAACGTGCCGCCGCGCAGCCAGGTAAGACCCGCTTCGCGAATCGTCTCCGCTACGCGTGCGAGTTGCTCTTCGCTTTCGACGGCGCACGGGCCGGCGATGATCGTTATAGGACGCTTCGTTTGCTCAGCCATCATAGCTTCCTCATGACGCGCAAGATGGTGTCGTAGATCTCAGCGATGTTCTCGTTATAGAGGGGACCGTCGTTGGCATCCTGAAGCGCTTTCACGATGGATGCCTCGCGCTGCGGGACATACAGGCTCATGCCGATCTGCGCCTTGAGCTCGCGCACGGCAAGCGAAAGCGTCGCACGGTCGTTTAGAAGCTCGAGCAATTGCCCATCGATGTTGTCGATTTCGCTTCGAAGCTGTTCAATGCGCTCGATCGTCTCCTGCTCATCCATCTAAAGACTCCCCTTCTCCTTACCACAGGCCGAATGCCTTCAGACCGAAGTAGCCGAGTACGAGCACACCCAAGATGATGCGATACCAGCCGAATGCCGTGAAGTCATTCTTCTTGACATAGCCGACGAGGAATTTGATAGCGAAGATGGAGACCACGAACGACACCACCGTGCCGATACCGAGCAGGATCCACTCGGCACCCGTGAACGCCAAACCGTGCTTGATGAGCTTCACGATGCTCCATCCGAACATGATTGGGATTGCCAAGAAGAACGCGAATTCGGTCGCGATTGTACGGGAGGTGCCTGCCACCATGGAGCCGATGATGATAGCGCCCGAACGCGAGGTTCCCGGAATGACCGCCAGGCTTTGGAAGATGCCGATCAGAAACGCCTTAGCGAAGGACATCTCTTCGAACGAGTTGACCTTGAAGATCGATTCCTGCAAGGCATTCTCATCGAAGCGAGCATGCTTGCCGCGCGGTTTGGCCTGTTCCTTCAAGGCAGCCTCGCGCTTGCGATTGAAACGCTCTATCACGATGAAGACGATGCCGTAGAAGATGAGCGTGCAAGAGACCACCACATACGCGTTCGGCGAGTTCATGATGTGCTCTTCCATCCAGTCGTCGAGCAGAACACCGACGATGCCGGCTGGAATCGTGCCAATCACGACGCGTGCCCAAATCCCCCACGTGTTACGGCGCTCTTCAGGCGTCTTCTTGAACGAGAACGGATTGAGCTTGTTGAAATACAGGATGATGACCGCCATGATCGCGCCGAGCTGCACGACGACGAGGAACGTGTCGTAGAACTCCGGTGAAACATCCAGCTGCACGAACTGGTTGAACAGCATCATATGGCCGGTCGATGAGATCGGCAGCCACTCGGTAATGCCCTCCACAATACCGAAGAAGAATGCTTTGATTGCTTCGATGATCATGCTCAAATCCTCAAATCGCGCAAGGTGTTATGGCGTTACGCCTTCGATTCCCTACCGACCAGCTGCTCTGCACCATAGCGCTGACGCAAAACGGGTTTCTCGATCTTGCCCGTGGGGTTGCGAGGCACGTCGGCGAAGATGATCTTACGCGGACGCTTGTAACGCGGGAGGCCGAGGCAGAACTCGTTGATGTCCTCTTCGGTCACATCCGCGAAATCAGGCTTGAGCTCGATGACTGCCGCAGCAATCTCGCCGAGGCGCGCATCGGGCAAACCGACAACAGCCACGTCCTTGATGGCGGGATGCGCAGCCAGGAAGTCCTCGATCTGCACGGGATACAGGTTCTCGCCGCCGGAGATGATGACGTCCTTCTTGCGGTCGACCAGCCAGATGAAGCCCTCTTCATCCTGCATGGCCATATCGCCTGTATGCAGCCAACCGTCCACTATCGTCTCGGCCGTCGCCTCAGGATTGTTGTAATAGCAGGTCATGACGCCAGGACCTATCACGCATAGCTCGCCGACCTCGCCTTGCACAACCTCGTCACCAGCCTCGTCGATGATCTTCGTCTTCCAACGATAGCCGGGAACGCCGATGGCACCCACGTGGTCGACGTTCTCGATGCCCAGATGCACGCAACCAGGACCGGTCGACTCGGAAAGGCCGTAGTTCGTGTCATAGTCGTGATGCGGGAAGATGCTCCTCCACTTCGCAACGAGGCTGCGCGGCACGGGCTGCGCGCCGATGTGCATCAGTCGCCATTGATCGAGCTCGTAATCCTCGAGCTTGATATCGCCGTTCTCGAGCGCGAGCAGGATATCTTGCGCCCATGGGACGAGCAGCCATGCGATGGTGCAATGCTCGCTGCTTATCGCCTCGAAGATCGACTTCGGGGTCACGCCGCGCAGAAGCACTGCCTTCGAGCAGCTGATGAGGCTGCCGAACCAATGCATCTTCGCGCCCGTGTGGTACAGCGGCGGGATGCACAGAAACACATCGTCGTGCGTCTGGCCATGGTGCTTCTGCTCCATCTCAGCGGACTGGGTGAGGCTGAGCTGCTTGTGCAGGATCGCCTTCGGGAAACCGGTCGTTCCGCTCGAGAAGTAGATTGCCGCGAAATCATCCTCGGTGCACGGGAGCATCGGATCAACGCTCGAACAGTTCGCCGCGAGTTCGCCGTAATCCTCTGCGAACGAGGGGCAATCGTTGCCGACATAGAAGAACAGGCGGTTGCGCTGGATCTTCGGCATGATCTCCTCAACGCGGCCGATGAACTCCGGCCCGAAGATGAGCACGTCGACCTCAGCGAGGTCAAGGCAGTACTCGATCTCGTCGGAGGTATAGCGGAAATTCAGAGGAACGACCGTTGCGCCGCTCTTGAGCACACCGAAATAGATAGGCAGCCACTCAAGGCAGTTCATGAGCAGGATGGCGACCTTATCATCGGTTCCGATACCGCGGCTGATCAACAGATTCGCCAGGCGGTTCGACTTCTCATCGAATACGCTCCATGTGATTTCACGGCGGTAATACTGGGTCTCGGTGCTCTCTACGAGATCGAAATCGCGCCAGGTCACACGACGTGGCTCTAAGATCTCGGGGTTGATCTCGACGAGTGCGACCTCGTCTCCGTGCTCGGCAGCATTGCGCCTTAAGAAATCAACGATAGGCATGGTTCGTTCCCTCTCTTGCTTGTTCGTTACAGAGCCGCTTTGATGGCGGCAAGCAGATCTTCGAATGTTTCGTATGCGGTGATCTCAGGATGATCGGCCTTGATCTCGTCTGTGCTACGGAACAGGAATCCCGCCTTGCTCGCAGCGATCATACCCAGATCGTTATAGCTATCTCCGCTCGCGATGGTGTCATACCCGATGGACTGGAGAGCGCGCACCGTCGTGAGTTTCGTATTATCGGTGCGGAGCACGAAGCCCTCGATCATGCCATCGTCGCCGATTTCGAGCGTGTTGCAGAAGATCGTCGGCCAACCGAGCTTTCTCATGAGCGGAGTGGCGAACTGCTCGAAGGTATCGCTCAACACGATGACCTGAGTAATCGAGCGAAGCTCATCCAAAAACTCCTTCGCACCAGGCAAGGGATCGATCTTCTCGATGACATCCTGAATCTCTTTGATGCCAAGGCCGTGCTCACGCAGAACACCGAGGCGCCAGTTCATCAGCTTGGTGTAGTCGGGCTCGTCACGCGTAGTGCGGGTCAATTCGGGAATCCCGCTCTCCTCTGCGAATGCGATCCAAATCTCGGGAACCAAAACGCCT
>JAUNJT010000026.1 GCA_030533105.1 Eggerthellaceae bacterium | reverse complement strand
ATATCGCCGAGAGCAGGATGATCGCAGAGGCGCAGAGGATGGGTGCCGATGCTGTCGTCAACATGCGCTTCGATACCTCTTCCGTTATGGAAGGGACCGTGGATTTCCTTGCATACGGAACCGCGGTGAAGTTCGTCTGATGACGTTACGGATACGCTTCAATAGCCCATTCGCTTTGTTACATGGGAGAATGCCATGAAGAAGTGCGCTAATTGCGGATTCGCGGAAACCAATGATGCGAGATTCTGCTCGAATTGCGGGCATAACACGTTTTACGAGGAGACGGTTCCGCGTTATGCCAACCCTTATTCCAACACCGGTCAATATCGCCCGTATACCCAGAAGTACGATCCGGATGATATGGACAAGAAACCCATCGGCATGGCTGTGCTTACGTTCTTCTTGCCATTCATCGGCGGGTATTTCCTGATCAAGCCGGATGTCAATGCAGGTCTTCGCAATTTCGGCATCGTGTGGTGCTCTTTATGCGCAGTGAGCCTGCTTGCAGGGGAGGGCGATGGTTCTGTTCTATACAGCATCATCGGCGCTGCGTTCTGCTTCGCTCCCGTCATCGTGTATCTTTTCCGCAAGTACTATTTCGAGAAGGCTATGCGCGAGGAAGAAGAGGCCAGACGTACCCAAGATATCCTCAATACCCCGCTTGAGACTTTTGCAGACAGGGAAGTAGAGGATATCGCGAGAAGGTATAGGTAGGGGACGTAATCGCTTATTAGGGTAATGGCGTAAAAATCATGAGCAGCGCAAGTTATAGGAAGCCTATCGGATACATCGTTGCTGCGGTAGTGCTCATCATCGTGTTCATCGGCGGTTCGGTCGCTAAATACCTCATCGAGGAGAACATCATCGACCCGTATAACAAGAAGGTCGAGCTTACTACTTTGCGATGGCCCAACAGCGATATCGCGAAGTTGCTGCCCAAGCCTGACTCGACGCGCGGCTATACGTATTGGGAATCGAGCGATGGGTTCGATATCGATGTAGGCGATTACACGGCAGAGAAGTTCAACGACTACGTCGATTCATGCCTGATTGCCGGTTTCACGGTAGATTACCATGCGAATCCGCACTCGTTTTCCGCTTACAATTCCGATGGATATGACCTCTATTTGTATTACTATGAGGACGACGGGATCATGAATGTCAATATTTCTGCTCCGAACGATGAACACGAGGAAAACGATTCAACAAACGATACCTGATTTCGCGTATACTTACATCAAAACCGAGAAGGAGGTTTGACGTGAAGAAGTGTAATATCTGCGGCTATGCCGAAACAGACGATGCTCAGTTCTGCTCGAATTGCGGTCACAACGAGTTCACTAAGGCAACCCAGGCCGCGCAAAGCCCCTATGGTCAGCAAGGCCGTCCGGGAACCGCGCAATACGGCCGTACTGTTCAGCCTGCTGAGCCTGAGCTCAAGAAGCCGATCGGTTGGGCTATCGTGACGTTCCTCTTCCCCTATATCGGCGGGTATTTCACCATCAAGCCCGATGTTTCCAAGGGTATCCGCATGTTCGCCATCGTTTGGTCGATCATCGCTGCCGTCGCGTATGCCATCAATGCTTGGATGTATTACAACTACGACACCACTACGGCTATCATCTGCATCGTGCTCGGCATCCTTTGCCTCGTACCCATCTTCGTGTATCTGCCAAAGGCCAAGCAGGCTCAAATCGATGCACAGAATGCCGCTTCGGAGAAATTGACGGAGGATCTGCTCAATCAGCCGCTTAAGACCTTCGCGGACGAGGAAGTCGAGAAGATCGCCGAAAGGTATAAGAACGCCTAGCCGCTTTTGCACGCATTAAGCGCGTTGTTCTACAAGTGACCAAGTTGTTACCATGCCCGCGCATGCATATGCGCGGGCATTTCTTTTCGCTATAATCCTTGACCATGGCAAACGAACTGACAAGCAATGTATTCAATACCGCGCTTCTCTTCGAAGGCGGCAGCATGCGTGCCGCTTACACGTGCGCTGTGGCTGCTGAACTGCTTGATCGGGGAGTTTACTTCGACAACGTCTACGGGGTGAGCGCAGGCAGCTCGAACACCGTGAATTATGTTTCACGCGATGTCGATCGTACGATCGCCTCGTTCACATCATTCGTTCAGATGGACCATATCGGCGATTGGAAAACCTTCGTTATGCATAAGGGTCTTTGGAACGCCCCTTATATCTATCAAGAGGCCGGCAAGCCAGATGGCGTCATGCCCTTCGATTTCGAAACGTTCGCACGCAATCCCGCGAAAGCGACCATCGTCGCCTTCGAAAGGGATACAGGACGTGATCTTTTCTTCCGCAAAAATGAGATGACTTCGCTTGACAATCTGATGGTGCGCGTCCGTGCAAGTTCCACCATACCTGTATTCATGCCGCCGCCTAAGATCAATGGGAACTATTGCTACGACGGAGGCTTCGCTGTAGGCGGGGGATTGCCGATCAAGCAAATCCAAGCTGACGGTTTCGAGCGCATCTTCGTCGTCCGTACGAGGAAGAGGGGATACCGAAAGACCGGCGGGAACCATTGGGCTAAAAAGTTCTTCTGGAAGCGCCCCTATATGCGCGATGCAGTTCTTACACGTAATCTTCGTTACAACGAAGCCTGCGACTTGCTCGACAGATGGGAAGAAGAGGGCAAAGCGTATGTGTTCTATTGCGATGATCTGACGCTTACGGGATCCGAGCGTGATTATGACGAGCTGTGCAGGAACTACGAGAGCGGCCGTGCCCAGATAAAGCGCGAATGGGGACAGCTCATGGACTTCCTGGCGAAGGATTAAGCCGTAAATACCCAAAGAGCCAAATCGAATTGAATTGGCATTCCGCATGCTGATGACAATTCGTGATACCGAGCTATATGCATGCAATCGTCATGCCTTCCATGTGCTAAGATTTACAATTGGTCTACTCCAAATGCATTTATCAGCCTAAGGTAGCAACGGGGGAGGATCCTTAATGGAGCTTGTAGGATTCTTGATAGTGTTTCCTCTTGTCATCGCAGTTATCCTGTCGTTCGTTCGCTCGGATACTGCACGCACGTACCTAGTCATCATTCCCGCTGTCATCATCGCCGCCGCTTCGATTGCGTTGTACGTGATCTACGGGTCGCAAGGAAGTACCTACTTCACCTTCTCCTCGACGATCGTCGATATCGTCTGCATCATCGTTAGCATCGCGATCGGCGCGATCATTCTCGTCTACGGTTTCAGATACAAACGGATTCTGCCGATCGTCTTAGGAGCTGTGCAGCTAATCGGCTCGCTTATCTTCGATTTCGCATTCGGTCATGGCATCGACGTTTCCCGCAGCCTTTATGTTGACGGCTTGAGCCTTCTCATGGTGCTCATCATCGGTATCGTCGGTTCGGGAATTTGCGTATACGCCCTCGGTTACATGCAGGATTTCCAAGCGCATGAGCCAAATGATGCGCCCGATAGAAGGCCTATATTCTTCGCTTTGATGTTTTTGTTCCTCTCGGCGATGTACATCATCGTCCTTTCGGACAACATGACATGGATGTTCGCAGGTTGGGAAATCACGACATTATGCTCGTTCTTGCTCATCGGCTATACGAAAACCGAGGAAGCCATCGACAATGCGTTCCGACAGATCAACATGAACCTCCTCGGAGGCATCGCGTTTTTAGTCGCCTTGTATGTCTGCGCGATCGGTTTCGAGACCCTGTCCTTCAAGGATTTCCTTGAGATCGGCTCCTCGCGTCCCAATCTGGTCATCATGCCTGTCATCGCCTTGTCGATCGCCGGCATCACAAAGGCCGCGCAGATGCCCTTCCATACATGGTTGCTCGGCGCTATGGTGGCTCCGACGCCGACGAGCGCTCTGCTCCATTCCTCCACGATGGTCAAGGCGGGCGTGTTCTTGCTCGTCAAGCTCGCTCCGATCTTCGTCGTTTGCCCGATAGCTTCGACTCTCGTGGTGCTTGTCGGCGGGCTCACGTTCATGCTCTGTTCTTTCATGGCGATTTCCCAAACGAACGCCAAGCGCGTTCTCGCATATTCGACCATCGCGAACCTCGGGCTTATCACCGCGTGCGCGGGCGTAGGTACTCCAGAAGCCGTATGGGCTGCCATGCTCCTCATACTCTTCCATGCCATCGCGAAATCCTTGCTCTTCTTGTGCGTCGGCACGGCGGAACATCATATCGGAAGCCGCGACATCGAGGATATGGATCAACTCTTCCAACGCATGCCCAAGCTCTCTCGTTTCATGATGCTCGGAATCATGTGCATGTTCATCGCACCGTTCGGCATGCTCATCGCCAAGTGGGGGGCGCTTGTCGCACTCATCGATATGCATCAGGCTGTGCTTTTGATCCTGTTGGCCTTCGGTTCGGCTGCGACGTTCATGTTCTGGGCTAAATGGCTTGGCAAGCTCGCTGGCATCGCCGGTACGCAGGAAAACATCGAGGGAAGCGTGTTTGTTTCTGAATGGGTGTCAATCGGTTTGATGGCAGTGCTCATCGCATTATGCTGCTTGTGCTTGCCGCTCATCTCCATCTACATGGTCGATCCCTACATCGTCTCGTCGTATGCATATGCCGGCATTTCGGACGGCATGGTCTCATCTGCCTTCGATGGCACGATCGATGTCGACGATCTGTGGTTGGCATCGATAGCGTGCGTGTTCGCCTTCATCGTGATGTTCGCTGGTCTCGGTCGCACGAAAAGCCGTCAAGTCGGTGTGTATCTGGCCGGCATCAGCGCTGATAACGCGAATCGCGTCTTCCGTGATTCCTTGAGCGGAGAGACGATTGCGACAGCACGCAACTGGTATATGACGGAAGCATTCAACGAGGATAGGCTCTCGTGGCTCGGGACGGTGGTGTGCATCATCCTAGAAGCCGCGTTCTTCATCGTTGGCTGCGTGACCTTGGGTATCTTCTAGAAAGGGGTGTGAGATTATGTCTATCGTTTACGCATTGATCGGCACCCTGGTATTCGCGATACTCGGTCCCGTCATCGGATGCCTGCTCTCTGGACTTGACAGAAAGATCTCTGCCCGCATGCAGGGCCGTGTCGGTCCTCCGCTTCTTCAGCCATACTATGACGTGCGCAAGCTTCTCGGTAAAGAGAGGGTGTCCGTTAATACGGCGGAATCCGCCTACGTGATCGCGGCTTTGGTATTCGCTTTACTCGCGGGAGGCATCTTCTTCTCGGGTGGGAATCTGCTCATGTGCGTCTTCGTCATCACGCTGTCGAGCTTGTTCTTCATCGTCGCCGCGTATTCTTCGCGTTCCCCATATGCCGAGATCGGTGCGCACCGTGAGACTTTGCAGGTCATGTCATATGAGCCGATGATCATCCTCATGACGGTTGTGTTCTATCAGGCTTCGGGGTCATTCGATGTCTCGAATCTGTTCAACATCCCGATTCCGATCATCGGATGCACCTGGCTTGCATTCATCGGATTGTTGTTCGTGCTCACCATAAAGCTGCGTAAATCGCCATTCGATCTTTCGATGTCGCATCACGCGCATCAGGAGATCGTCCGCGGTATGACGACCGAGATGAGCGGCCCGACCCTAGCGAAGATCGAGATCATGCACTGGTGCGAGACGGTTTTGTTCTTGGGCTGGGTCGGGATGTTCTTCATCTGGTTGAATCCGCTGTCTTTGGTGCTGGCTATCGTCGTTGCGGTCCTCGTCTATTTCTTAGAGATTTGGATCGACAACAACTTCGCCCGCACCAAGTGGCAGGCGCTGCTTGGAAGTGCATGGTTCATCGCCTTGGTGTGCGGTGGCCTCAATGTCATCGTCCTCATGTTCGTGTAAGGAGCGGGTTATGGGCTATGCATCAAAATCCCCATGGGTCATCCATTATGACGGCTCGAGCTGCAACGGATGCGATATCGAAGTGCTTGCAGCCTTATGCCCCGGTTTCGACGCAGAGCGTTTCGGGGTCATAAACACAGGCAATCCCAAGCATGCCGATATCTTTCTGGTGACAGGCAGCGTCAACGAACGCAACATCGATGTCGTGAAAGAGATTTACGACCAGATGGTCGAGCCGAAGGTCGTCATCGCATGCGGCATCTGCGCATGCACGGGCGGTATCTTCCATGATTGCTATAACGTCATAGGCGGGGTTGATAAGGCCATTCCCGTCGATGTCTATGCTCCAGGTTGCGCCGTGCGTCCTGAGGCCATCATCGATGCCGTCGTTCAAGGAATCGGCATCCTTGAGAAGAAAGCCGAAGCCCTCAATGCTTCGAGGAAGGGGGCGTAGTCGATGGAGTATTCGCAATCATTCCTTCCTTTGGATGCAACCGATATCCTCGAGCAAGCCCAAACGTGCAAGAACGCTGGATGGCGTTTCGTGCAGATGCTTGCCGTGAATACGGAAACGGGTATCGACCTTATCTATACCTACATGGTGCCCTTTGATGCGAAGGACGAGAAGGCTGAGCTCGTCAACTATAAGGTAACGGGAGTGGACAAGGAGACCACCATTCCTTCCATCACCGATTTCTATCTTGAGGCCTTCGTCTTCGAGAACGAGATCCATGATCTGTTCGGCGTGAAGATCGAAGGAATCGCGATCGATTTCAAGGGCAATTTCTACTCGTTGAAGCAGCGCGAGCCTATGACGATCATCTCGCAGGCGCAGCTCGAGGCTCGCGAGAAGGCGAAGAAGATCGCTGCTGCGAAGGCTGCGAAAGCAGCAAAAGCCGCCAAGGAAGGGAAGGGGGAGTAGCCATGGGTAAATCAACCATCATCCCATTCGGACCGCAGCATCCCGTACTTCCCGAACCTTTGCATCTCGACCTTGTTGTGGAAGACGAGCGTGTGATACAGGCGATCCCGCAAATAGGATTCGTCCATAGAGGTCTCGAAAAGCTCGTCGAGACCCGTGATTACAACCAATTCGTCTATGTCGCGGAACGTATCTGCGGCATCTGCGCGCTCGGGCATTCGCTCGGGTATGCTGAGACCGTCGAAGGCCTGATGGGCGTGGAGATCCCCGAAAGGGCTGAATACCTGCGCGTTATCTGGCATGAGCTTTCCCGTGTGCATTCCCACATTCTTTGGCTAGGATTAGCCGCCGATGCATTCGGCTTTGAAAGCCTGTTCATGCACTGCTGGCGTTTGCGCGAACGCGTTTTAGATGTGTTCGAGCAAACCACCGGCGGCCGCGTCATCTTCTCGGTTATTAAAGTCGGCGGCGTCGAGCGAGACATCACGCAATTCCAAGCTCATGTCATCCTCGATACGCTTGTCGGGATTAAAGACGAGTATAAGCAGCTCTGCAAGGCGTTCCTCAACGATACGTCAGTGCAGACCCGCCTCGTCGATGTCGGATACCTAAGCTACGAAGATGCCATCAATTACAGCGTTGTCGGCCCCTTCGCCCGGGCTTCCAACGTCAACTACGATGTCCGCATGCTCGGCAAGGGCGGTTATAAATACCTTGATACCTTCGACCCGATCCTCGATGGCCAAGGCGATTGCTATGCTCGCGCGAAGGTGCGCGCGCTTGAGGTCATCCAATCGATCGAGATCATCGAGGAGCTATTAAGCAAGCTTCCCGAAGGCGACATAAGCGTTCCCGTGAAAGGTTCGCCTGCCGATGGGGCGGAGTACTCTAACATTCTCGAGCAGCCTCGCGGCGAATGCTATTACTATGCACGCGGTAATGGCACGAAATACCTTGAGCGTATGCGTATGCGCACGCCTACCTCGCAAAACCTTGCAGGGATGACTTCTGCATTGGCTGGATGCGATTTAGCGGATGTCAACATGATCGTGCTCACGATCGACCCCTGCATCAGCTGCACGGAAAGGTAGGTGGCATCATGGGTATTTTCAAACTTGGGACGATGACGCTATCGAGCATGTTCAAGAAGCCTGAGACGCTTCTGTATCCGCTTGAGACGAAAGAGCCTCCGAAGGGGCTCAAGGGCTCTATCGCCGTCGATCCTTCCACGTGCATCCTGTGCGGCATGTGCATGCGCAATTGCCCGTGCTCCGCAATCAAGGTCGATAAGGCAGCGCGTACATGGTCGATAAACCATTTCATGTGCATTCAATGCCAGTACTGTGCAAGGACGTGTCCTAAGGGCTCTTTGACGATGCTTCCGCACTATACGGCACCTGCCACGAAGATCGAAGAAGAGGTCGTTCCCATTCCAGAACAGGAGAAGATTGCTCCTCCCTCCGAATAGCGGTTTTACCATGAAGCTTCCGGTGATTGATTCGAAAGCTGATATAATAATATGATGCGAAAATCCGGGCCAAATCGCTGATGGCCCGGTTTCGTTGAAGCATTGATACGACCTTGTCAAGGTAGGAAAATGGCCTTAGGCGAAAACATAAAGAGCCTGTTGGGAAGCACGTCTGACGAAGAGGGCGTGAGCAATAGGATTCTCACGATTCCGAACGTGATATCGTTCGTTCGCCTGTGCTGCATTCCCGTATTCTTCGTCTTGCTCGTAAACGAGTACAACATCGCCGCGACGATTCTGTTCGCTGTCGCTGCTGCGACCGACTGGGTCGATGGCAAGGTCGCACGCGCGACGAACTCCGTCACGAAGCTGGGTCAGGTCTTAGACCCTGCAATCGACAGGCTGCTCATGATATCTGGCGGCATAGGGCTTCTCATCGTCGGAAGGCTTCCTTTGTGGATCTTCATCCTCGTCATCGCCCGCGATGTGCTCATGCTCATAGGCGGCGTGTACATCCTCAATAAGTGGAAGCTCCGCGTTCGCGTCATCTATCTCGGCAAGATCGCTACCACGTTCCTCTATGTTGGCTTCGTAGGCCTTCTGCTCAACGATCCTATCATTCCCGGCTTGGGCCTCGTTTCCGCTGCATGGCTTCCCGGATTCAACTCGATGATGTTCTCGTGGGCTATATGGCCCGTCTACATCGGCCTTGTCCTTGCCATCATCACCACAGCGCATTATTGCCGCTGGGCTTTACGTGAGATCGATAAGGCGAAGCTTTCCGCTTCGTCTGTTGCTGGAGAAGTGGAGTAGCAAACCATGGACCGCTACGAATCTCCGCAACAGCAAACAAACATCGAGAATTCCGCGAGCGCATCGCGTTATCGCAGCGCTACGCAATTAAAGCGTGCGGCTACGCCACGCCAATCCGTCTCAGCCGCCGATGAAAAAGACCCACGCCGAGCTCAAGGAAAGAAGAGCTCTGCGAAGAAATCCACACAGGCAAAGGGGAACCAGAAGCCTAAGAAGAAACCGGTTCAGAATGTCAACGGACAGGCTGCCGTCGTAAAGAAAAAGAAGAAGAGCAAACGCAAGAAGAACGGTCCCGCGTTCCTCTCAAACAAAAAATTCCGCTTCATCGCCGCAATCATCATCTGCCTCGTCCTCATCACCGGAATCGATTATTTCATCCACCGGGATAAGATCTTCGGCGGCATTACCGTAGGTAAGGTGGATGTATCCGGCATGACCGTCGAAGAGGCCGCAACGAGCATCTCAGATGCCTATTCAACGCAAATCTCCGACAAGACCATCACGATTCTCGCTGGCGAGGCGCTCAATTCGCTTGAGACCGAGAATCCCACTCCCGACCAGCTTTTCGCTTTGGTTGAGAGCTTCGAGGATTACGAAGACGAAGATGAAGCCGAGCAGTTGCTCAAGCAATGGAACACGAACTCCACAGAGCTCGATGCCTCCATCGCTGCCCAAGGTCTCGCTGAAGAGGCATACGAGAAGGGACGTAGCGACGGCTTCATCTTCAAACGCATCTTCGCATCGCTCTTCGGTATCGATATCGAACCGCGCATGACCATCAGCGAGAAGGGCATCGAGGCATTCGCCTCGGCTATCGACCATTCCATCGGAAGCCCCCACGTTGACTCCGACATCTACATCGATGATGGCGTCGCTTATGTGGAAGCTGGCACTGACGGCATGGAGATCAATCGCGATTCGTTCACGAAAAAGCTCGAGACCTCATTCTTGGATGAAGGGACCGATAATCCGATTTTTGCGGTGAAGGCCGTAAACACCCCGCAACGAATCTCCCAAGAGAAAGCGCAGGCAGTTTGCGATCGCGTGAACGCATCGATCGCCAATGGCTGCATCTTCTACTATTTCGGGGTTGGTTGGGAAGTGAAACCGACCTTGCTCGGATCGTGGATCACCACATCCATCGAAAAGGATGGCAGCAGTTGGGAACTTGTCCCATACGTGAATGCGAACTGGGCTCGTTCGGCCATCCTCGCGCAGACGAGGACCTGGGGGGATCAGACACCGGTCCGCATCCAATTCACGAAGGACAACGGAAAGCTCGAAGTGCTCACCGATGGCTCTTTCAAGATCCCGCTCATCGATGATGCTATCTCCGAGTTGACGAAGGAGCTATTCGAATCAAGCTCCGCCCCGAGCGAAGCGCCGCAGATCACCATCGAATACATCCAAGCTCCCGAGCAGATGGATTTCGAAGATGCGTATAAGACCGGCGTCATCGGCGTCATCTCAACATATACCACCGAGTACACGAATGAGATCTCCGATGAGGCCCGCAACCACAACATCCATCTTATGGGAGACTTGCTCAACAACTCGATTGTTAGGGCCGATGGCGGTACGTGGTCGTTCCATGAAACCGCGGGAGAGAGCAATGCCGAAGCCGGCTTCGTCGGCGCAGGCATCATCTTGGATGGCGAGTACACGGAAGATGTCGGCGGTGGCATCTGCCAGACCGCCACGACCGTTTTCAATGCCGTATACGAGGCAGGCTATCCGATTCTCGTCCGTCATAATCATTCCCTGTATATCGCGAGCTATCCCGCCGGACGCGATGCTGCGGTCAATTATCCCGACCTCGATCTCGAATGGGAGAATGACAGCACCTCCGATGTCCTTCTGACCACCTCTTATACCGACACCACCTTCACGTGCACCTTATACGGTGTAAGTCCTGGCTACATCGTGAAAAGCGAAGTAGGGGACTGGGAAGAAGGGGAGAAGGCCGAAACCCAGGAAGTGAAGGATCCCACTCTTGCTCCAGGTGAGAAGGTCGTAAAGCAAAAGCCCGCTGATGGACGCAAAATCACTGTCATACGCAGGGTCTATAACGTCGATGGCGAACTGGTAAGCGAAGATTACTTCAGGTCAACATATGACGCTAAGAACGAAATCGTCTTAGTCGGACCTGAAGCGTGATAACTATTCGGAGGAATACTCGTTCATGGGATTTTGCAAGGCATATCCAAGCGCAACTTCCGTTTGCTCTATAAAGGGCAAGCTTGCTGCGCTCTTTGTGTGCTTCGCCCTTTTAGCGGGCGTATGCTTCGCTCCGAGCATAGCGTATTCCGATGTCTATAAGACCGACATCATCCTCGGGAAGACGGTTGAGGAACGCGATCTCGATGTCTCACGTTGTCCGAATATCTTCTGCGAACGCGCATGCCTTATCGACGAAGAAGGAAACATCCTCTTCGAACGCGATGCCCATACGCCTACCAAGATCGCTTCGATCACCAAGGTCATGACTGCCATCATCGCGCTTGAGAATACTTCGCTTAACGATAGCCTCACTGTAAGCGAGAGGGCTATCGAAGTAGGCGAGTCGAGCTCTGGCCTTGAAGCTGGCGATATCATCACGATAGAGAATGTCGTCAAGGCGATGATCGTCCCCTCTGGAAACGATGCTGCTCATGCCATCATGGAGTATGTCGGTGCCAGGTTAATCGCTGACAAGAAGACCACTCTAACCGATCCTGAGGCGGCATTCATCGAAGCCATGAACAATAAAGCGAAGGAAATCGGGTGCGAGGATACGCTTTTCACGAATCCTCACGGGCTTGACGATGGCGAATTCGCAAGCGATGCGCATAGTACCGCGCACGATGTTGCCGTCATGAGCCGCTACGCCATGCAAAATGAGTTTTTGGCTTCGGTGGCGATGGCGGGGAACAATTACGCCGATGTGATCCGCTATGGTGAGACCGTCTCGCTCGGCTTGGAAACGACGAATCAGCTCATGGATTTCTACGCGCCCTGCACGGGCCTTAAGACCGGCAGCACGGATGAAGCAGGATATTGCTTCGCCGGATCGGCTACAAGTGGAAAAGTGAGCCTCTACTCTGCTGTTTTGGGATCGGACGATCCTTCCGAGCGTTTCTACGATACGAGAGATTTGATGAACTGGGGCTTCGCGCATCGTATCGAGTATAAGCTCATCCAAAGCATGACGACGACGCGCATAACCATCGACGGTGCCACTAAGACGGTTCCCGTCGTCGCGAGCGTGCCGCATGCTGCCTGGACCGACCGGACGTTCTATGCAACGGTCGAAGATCCAACCCAGACCATTAATCTGTTCGATATCGAAGGCAACGTGAGCCAGCAAGTCGATTTCGATGAGGTCGAGAGCGATGTCCACGTAGGCGACAAGGTCGGCACGATCACGTTCTTCCAACGGAATGAGGAGATTGCGAAAGTCGACATGATTTCCTGCGAAGAGGTTGAGGCTCCCTCGATGCTTGAGCGTTTGGGAATCTGGTTCGAGCGGCTGCTTCGCGGTTTCAGAGATGAGCCCACTGTTGCCGAAGGTACCGTTTACAACCAAACGCCGCTTTTGAACAATCGTGCGGGAGCGTAAAAGAAATATGCATACGTTTCGTCAACGTAAGGAGCATTGATATGAGTATGAATTGTCCCATCTGCGGAAACCTTTTAGAGGAGACGATGGAAGCATGCGATCTGTGCGGCTATAAGCTCACTGGCTCGACGCGCAGCTTCAAACCCGTTGAGCTTTCCGGGAAGATCGAGAATACCCCGGTTAAGCATGCAAGCGAATACTTCTTACGAGTTCTTCGCGGGACCATGGTAGACACCATCTTCCCCCTAGGTGAGAAGACTATCACGATTGGGCGTAGCCCGAACTGCGATATCTGCCTGAATGATATGACGGTATCGCGCTTGCATGCGCAAATCGATCCGGAAGACGGGGGCTATACCATCAAAGACCTTAACTCCTTCAACGGAGTATGGATCAATAATCAAAGCGTCAATGCACACCACCTAAAGCAAGGCGATATCGTCCAGCTGGGTAAATTCAGCCTTGTGTATCAAGAAGTCTAATCCATCAAGGGGTTGATAGTATGCAGTTGATGAGCGGTAACGAGGCGATTGCACAGGGCGCATGGGAGGCGGGTGCTCGTATCGGAGTCGCATATCCCGGTACTCCATCGACGGAGACCCTCGAATGCTTTGCCAAGAAAGAGGGCGTTTACGCAGAATGGTGCGTCAATGAGAAGGTAGCCGTCGAGGTCGGCTTAGGCGCTAGCGCCGCAGGAGCCCGAGTACTCTCGACGATGAAGCACGTCGGTGTCAACGTCGCAGCCGATCCTCTCTTCACGGCGGCTTATACGGGTGTCGGAGGAGGGTTCGTCATCCTCGCAGCTGATGACCCGGGCATGTATTCCTCTCAAAACGAGCAGGACTCACATTACTATGCTCAGGCTGCACATGTTCCCATGCTCGATCCGGCAGATTCGAGTGAAGCCCTATCATTCACGCGCGATGCATACGAGCTTTCCGAGAAGTTCGATTTGCCTGTTATGATTCGCTCCTCGGTGCGTATTTCCCACACCAAAACGATGGTGGAGCCTCGCGAGCGCAAGGAAGTCGATTTGGTTCCTTACGAGAAGAGCCCGGCAAAATGGGTCATGATGCCCGCATTCTCGAAGCCGCGCCGCAAAGATCAACTTAAGCGCATCGATGAGCTTCGCGAGTGGGTTGAGACATGCCCGTACAATACGGTGATCAAGAACAAGAAGGATCTCGGCGTCATCTGTGCAGGCGCGGTCTTCCAGCATGTGATCGAAGCGCTACCTGAGGCTTCGGTCTTCAAGCTTGGAGTGACATGGCCCTTGCCGAAGCAAGCACTCACCACGTTTGCAGAGAGCGTCGACACGCTCGTCGTCATCGAAGAGGCATCCGAATATCTCCATGATGCGGTATGCGCGCTTGGCATCCACGTCGATGAACTCCCAAATCCCTTACCGCGAGACGGAGAACTCTCTCCTGGGCTGATTAAGCAGGCGTTTGGCGCTCAGGTGCCTGCGCATCATGACGCGCCGACCGATATTCCCAATCGTCCTCCAGCCTTATGCCCTGGTTGTCCGCATCGCGTCGTTTACAAAGAGCTTTCCCGCATCAAGGCAATCGTGACGGGCGACATCGGGTGCTATACACTCGGTGCGCTTCCGCCGCTATCTTGTGTAGATACCTGCGTCGATATGGGCGCATCGGTGTCCATGGCGCACGGTATGGAGCTTGCACTCGCCGGAACCGAGCACCGTCCTGTCGTTGGAGTCATCGGTGATTCCACGTTCGCGCATTCCGGGCTCAGCTCTCTGATCAGCACCGTCTACAACCAAGGATCGGGTACCATTTGCATCCTCGACAATCGAACGACCGCCATGACGGGGCGTCAAGGCAACGCGTTCAATGGCGAGACCTTGCAGAAGCGTCCAAGCCGCGAGCTTGACCTAGAAGGCGTTATACGCGCGCTTGGTGTTGAGGACGTCTCAACTATCGATCCGTATGACGTTAAGGCCGTACGCGGCGCCTTAAAGGCTGCTACGACCTCAGATACGCTATCTGTTCTCATCTTCAGGCGTCCATGCGTGCTCCTTGAGCGCCATTTTGAGGCACCGCTTACCGTGAACGGCAACTGCATCGCGTGCGGTGCATGTACGGCCATCGGATGTCCCGCACTTGAGAAAGCCGCGGATGGACCTGCGAAGATCAATCCCACCCTGTGCATCGGCTGCGGACAATGCCAGCAGTATTGCCCGACCGGCGCCATCGAGAAAACCACCAACGCTTAAGAGGAGAACGAAATGAACGCAACAACGATTTTGCTCGCAGGTGTTGGAGGGCAGGGGACCATCCTCGCTGCTGATTTGCTTGCACATGCAGCAAGTGCAGCTGGTCTCGACGTGAAGGTCTCCGAGATTCATGGCATGGCGCAACGAGGTGGTTCGGTATCAACGGTCGTCCGCTTCGGAGATGCCGTCGAATCCATGGTGACGGATCTAGGAAGTGCAGACTGCATCGTTTCCTTCGAAACGACTGAAGCTTTAAGGAACCTTCCTTATTTGAAGGAGGGAGGATTCCTCCTTGTCAATGATGAGACCATCAAGCCATTGACTGTCCTAACGGGGAAAGCAGGCATGCCTGCGCATGTTCATGAGCGTCTTGCCGACTTAGGTGCGCTCGTTATCCCAGCAACCCAACTGGCAATCGATGCCGGTAACGCCAAGGCGAGCAATGTCGTCTTGCTTGGCGCGCTTTCCAATAAGCTGAGCTTTCCTGTTGAGGCGTGGACTGAGACCATCAAAAAGCGCGTTCCTCCCAAAACGATCGACTGCAACCTGACCGCATTTGATTCCGGCCGCGCATACGCAAGCTAAGTAGCAAGCATCCTCTCAAAAGCGATAGATACGCATGCAAGCTTATGAATCACAGCAGACGGTAGTGCGCTTCGCGCCTTCTCCGTCTGGCCGCATGCATGCCGGGAACATAGCATCAGCGCTTATCACGTGGTTGTTTGCCCGTCTTTCGAGTGGAAAAGTGATATTGCGCATCGAGGATCTCGACAGGTCCAGGTCCAAGCAAGAGCATATCGAAGGCATACTCCGTGATTTCGAAAAACTAGGTCTGACCTGGGATGAGGGACCATATTATCAATCATCGAATCAAGAAGCTTACGTTGAAGCATTTGCTGAACTGAGCGAATCAGCTCATGTATATCCATGTTTTTGCACGCGTGCCGACTTGGCAGCCGCACGCGCCCCCCATGAAGGGGAGTACGCGATCTATCCGGGAACGTGCAGGCATTTATCTTCCGAAGAGATCCTCGAAGCTGAAAAGAAGAAGCAGCCTTCGTATCGCATCGAGGTTCCTAAAGATACGATTGCTTTTGACGATATATTGCAGGGGAGTCAAAGCTTTTCGTTGGACACGCAATGCGGTGACGCGATCCTTAAGCGTTCTGACGGAGGATTCTCGTATCAGCTTGCCGTCTCTGTCGATGACGCGCAACAAGGTATCACCCTTGTGAGCAGGGGTTATGATCTCTTGCCATCGACCCCGCTGCAGATCCATTTACAGAGGCTTCTGGGTTACGAAGCCCCAAACTACGCTCATATCCCTCTCTTGGTTTCCGAAGAGGGGATACGGCTTTCAAAGCGCAATAAAGATGCATCGATCGATGAGATGCTCGTTGCATACCGCACATACGAGGGAGTCATCGGCCATGTGGCGCATCTCTATGGCCTCATCGCCAACGATGAGCCTGTATCTCCTGATGATATGGTCGGACTATTGGATATTGACACGCTCAAAGCATCTCTTTGGCAACGTGGCAGGATCGTCTGGAAACCTTAACCGTTCGATAGTCTGG
>JAUNJT010000025.1 GCA_030533105.1 Eggerthellaceae bacterium | reverse complement strand
GAGGGATAACTCATGGCTCATAAAAAAGGTTTAGGTTCCAGCCGTAACGGCCGCGATTCCCATGCGCAGCGACTCGGCGTCAAGAAGTTTGCAGGCGAGCATGTGAAGGCTGGCAACATCATCGTGCGTCAGCATGGCACGCATTTCCATCCGGGCAACAACGTCGGCCGCGGCAAGGACGACACGCTGTTCGCTCTGTGCGATGGCACGCTCGAGTTCACGCGTGGCGTCAAGCGCAAGATCAGCGTCATTCCGGAGTAAGACGTTTAAAGCAAACGTTTCAACGCTATCGGGGCAGGATGCATGGCATCTTGCCCCTTTTTGCGTATCTGTGACGCATAGCTGTAATACAATCATGTGCGATGAGGTGCGCTATCTCGCTTTTTGCGTTTCTAAAGGCGCATCATCATCGCAAGGTAAAGGTTTTCCAAGGATTCTTAGATGTTCATAGATAAGGTTCGCATACACGTGAAGGGCGGTGACGGCGGCGCCGGCTGCATGTCGTTCCGTCGCGAGGCCCACGTGCCCAAAGGCGGGCCCGATGGCGGCGATGGCGGTCACGGCGGCAACGTGGTGCTTCGCGCCGATAGCAGCATCTCCTCGCTCATCGACTATCGCTTCAAGCATCATTTCAAGGCGAAGCGCGGAACGCATGGCAAAGGCTCGCGCATGCATGGTGCCAGAGGCGAGGATCTGATCCTGCGCGTACCGGTTGGCACGGTCGTGCGCGAGTACTTCGAGGAGACGGGCGAGACCGGCGAGATCATCGCCGATCTGGTTCGCGACGGGCAGACGATCACCGTTGCCCGCGGTGGCATGGGCGGTCGTGGCAACACGCATTTCGTGACGAGCACGAGACGCGCTCCCGCGTTCGCCGAGCTCGGGGAGCCGGCCGAGGAGCATTGGGTCGAGCTCGAGATGAAGCTCATGGCCGATGCTGCGCTCGTCGGTATGCCCTCGGCGGGCAAGTCTTCGCTTATCGCCCGTATCAGCGCAGCACGCCCGAAGATCGCCGATTATCCATTCACGACGCTCGTGCCGAACCTCGGCGTCGCTATGACCGACGATTACAGCTTCGTAGTCGCCGACGTTCCCGGGCTCATCGAGGGCGCCCATGAGGGGCGCGGTCTTGGACATGAATTCTTGCGTCATATCGAGCGCACGGCGCTCATCGTCCATATCGTCGATTTGACGGGCGATTGGGAAGGCCGCGATCCGCTCGATGACTACGAGGTCATCACGCGTGAGCTCGCGCTGTATGCGCAAGAACTTGCAGACCGTCCGCGCATCATCGTCGCGAACAAGATCGATGTTGCCGGTACCGAGGAGGCTTGCGAGCGCCTCGCTGAGCGCGTGCGCGCAGATTCGATCGCCGCTGCAGGCGGCGACGAGTTCGCAGATAGCCCCATCGATCCCAAGCTGTATCGCATCAGCGCGCTTACGGGCGAGGGAATCGAATCTCTCAAAGCAGCGATCGCGACGAAGGTGCATGCCTTGCGCGAGGCTGCGAGGATCGAGCAAGAATCCCAGCAAGAGTACGACCAGGTTTGGGAGCACGCTCAAGAGGCCCGTGATAAGAGATTCGAGGTCGTCCAGCTTGAAAGGGGCGTGTTCCGCGTTGTCGGACCACGCGTCGAGCGCATGGTCGTCCAAACCGATTGGGAGAACGAAGAGGCTATCGCGTTTCTGCAGCATCGCCTGAAGCGCTACGGCGTGGAGGCTGCGCTTGAAGCCGCCGGTGCCAAGGATGGCGATGAGATCCGCATCGTCGGCCGCGCGTTCACCTTCGAATCGGCAAATACAGCAAAAGATGAATTCCAGGAGCTTGACTTATGAGAAAGCTGGTTGTGAAAATCGGTTCGTCGACGTTGACCGATAAGGACGGTCGCGTCGATATTGCATTCCTCTCCAGCTTCGCGGCGCAGATCGCCAAGGTGAAGGAGGCTGGTTGGCAACCGATCATCGTGACGAGCGGTGCTATCGCATGCGGCATCGAGGCGCTTGGCATGACGTCGCGCCCGAGCGATATGCCGAGCTTGCAGGCATCGGCTTCGGTCGGTCAATCCATCCTTTCGGGCGAATACGCATCCGCGCTCGCGCCGTTCGGCATCCTGACGGGATCGGTGCTTCTGACCAGGCGCGATACCGCCGACCGCACCGCGTATCTCCATGCACGCGATACGTTCACGCGCCTTCTCGACCTCGGTGTGGTTCCCATCGTGAACGAGAACGATACCGTCTCGATCGAGCAGATCCGTTTCGGCGATAACGATACCTTAGCCGCGCTCGTGGCGTGCCTTACCGATGCGGATCTGGTGATCATCCTCTCGGATATCGATGGCCTCTACGACGCGAATCCCCGCGAGGATCCCACAGCGACTTTAATCGAGCGCGTCGATAGCATCACGCCGGCCATCATGGCTTCGGCGGGAGGCACGGGTTCCGTTGTGGGAAGCGGTGGCATGGTCACGAAGCTTAAAGCCGCACGCGTGCTCATGAGCGCCGGCATTCCCATGGTCGTCTGCTATGGACGCGAAACCGACGTGCTTGTGCGCATCGCGTCTGGCGAGTCCGTCGGCACCTACTTCTCGCCGGGCGAGTCCCGTCATGAGATCACCCCGAAGAAGCTCTGGATCGCGCTTGGAGACAGCGCGAAGGGCTCCGTCACCATCGACGATGGAGCGGTGCGCGCGCTGGTCAAGCAGGGGAGTTCGCTTCTGACCGTCGGCGTCCGTGCGGTCAACGGACGTTTCGATGTGGACGATATCGTCGATGTCAAGGATTCGCGCGGCTACATCATCGCGCGTGGGAAGATCGCGGCGTCAAGCGACGAGCTTGCGCTCGCATGTGGTATGGA
Organism: Eggerthellaceae bacterium; assembly: GCA_030533105.1. GTDB lineage: Bacteria > Actinomycetota > Coriobacteriia > Coriobacteriales > Eggerthellaceae > SIG42. Next base: position 13,578 of record JAUNJT010000025.1, on the reverse strand, counting down.
TAGCAAGGAACTTGCCGACAATCGCGTTTTAGCGCATTTGGCAAACCGTCCTTTGATGCATCGTGATGACCTGATCGTTTTCGACTAAGGAGGCACCATGGATTCTGTACGCGATATCGCATTGCGCGCCAAGGCAGCATCGGCGCAGATGATGACTGTTAGCTGCGAGGACCGCAACAAGGCGCTTTTCGCCATGGCGGCAGCTCTGCGCGACAACGTCGAGGAAGTCCTCGCTGCGAACGAAATGGATATGGAAGCCGCGAAGGCCAAGAATACCTCTGAATCCCTCCTCGACCGCCTGATGCTGGATAAGGGACGTGTGTTCGATATGGCCGACGCTCTCGAGGATCTGGCAAATCTTCCCGATCCAGTGGGCCGCGTGCTGGAGGACCGCATCCTGTATAACGGCATGCAGCTTCGGAAGGTCACCGTCCCGCTCGGCGTCGTCGCCATCGTGTACGAGGCGCGTCCCAATGTAACTGCCGACGCATGCGGCATCTGCCTGAAATCCGGCAACGCCGCCGTGCTGCGTGGCGGTTCCATGGCTGCGAAGTCCTGCAAGGCCATTGCCGATATCCTCCATGAGGCAGCAGTCGCCTCCGGTTTGCCGAAGGGATGCATCGAGATCATCGCGACGACCGACCACGCTGCCACCGATGAGCTGATGCAGCTCCACGGCATCGTCGACGTTTTGATCCCGCGTGGCGGTGCTGGGCTTATCGCGCATTGCGTCGAGACGGCGAAGGTGCCGGTCATCGAAACGGGCACGGGCAATTGCCACGTGTATGTCCATGCTTCTGCGGATCTGGATATGGCGCACACCATCGTCATGAATGCGAAGTGCCGCCGCTATGGCGTGTGCAACGCCGCTGAGACCCTGCTTGTCGATGAGGATATCGCCGAGGCGTTTTTGCCTGGCATCCTTTCTAGCCTCTCTGAGAAGGGTGTTTTGATCCACGCCGATGCGCGTGCCGCCCAAATCGCGTCTGAGGCGCGTGTGGGATGCGTGCTCGCCACCGAAAACGATTGGGCAACCGAGTACCTTGCCCCTGAGATCGCGGTCCGCATCGTCGATGGCGTGGACAGCGCCATCGACCATGTCAACACCTATGGCACGAAGCACTCCGAGGCGATCGTCGCCAAGGATGCCGGCGCCATCGAAGCCTTCCAGCAGCGCGTCGATGCCTCGAGCGTCTATGCGAATGCCTCGACCGCATTCACCGATGGTGGTCAGTTCGGATTGGGTGCAGAGATCGGCATCTCCACGCAGAAGCTGCATGTACGCGGTCCGTTCGCACTCGAGGGCTTGACTTCGTACAAGTACCTTTTAAACGGCGAAGGCCAGGTGCGTTCCTAACATGGCGCGCATCGGCATCTTCGGAGGAACCTTCGATCCGATTCATATCGGGCATTTGATGTGCGCCGAGCAGGCGAGGGACGCCTGCGCACTGGATACGGTCATCTTCGTACCCGTTTCGATACCCGCGGCGACGAAGATAGATCCCGTTTTGGAAACCGACGACCGCATGAACATGTGCAAGCTCGCCATAGCGGACAATCCGGCTTTCGATATTAGCGATGTCGACATCGTACGTGGCGGCATCACCTATACGGCCGATACGCTTGCAGATCTTCGCGAGGCATACCCCGATGACGAGCTGTTCTTCATCACGGGTTCCGATTCGGCGAAGAGCTTGCCTAAATGGTACAAGCCGAAGACGCTTGCACGCCTTGCGAGCTTCATCGCGGTCGATCGTCCCGGGGCCGAATTGACCGATGACGAGGTCGCCGAGCTTTCAGATCAGGGCTTTACCGTCATCCCGATCCGCGCAGCGCGGATGGATATCTCCTCGACCGAGATCCGCCGCCTCGTAGCCGAGGGCCGCTCGATCAGGTATCTGTGCCCCTATCCCGTGTGCGCTTACATCCAGAAGAAGGGTTTGTACCAGAAAGGCATCCAATGACCCTCGAGCACTTCGATCCTCTTTCCGATGCGTTCTTCGAGCAAAAGAAGTCGGAGCTAAAAGAACGCGTGAGTGCGCATCGCTATGAGCACAGCTTAGGCGTAGTCGACGCATGCGTGATGCTCGCGGGCGTCTACGGGATCGATGAGCGCAAGGCGCGCCTCGCAGGGATTCTGCATGACTGGGACAAATGCTATGACGATGACGGCATCAGGTGCCGCGCGCACGAGCTCGGACTAAAAGTCGCTGCTGAGGTTTTGGATATGGCCCCGCAGGCTTTGCATGGCATGACGGCGGCCCTCGCCCTTACGCGCGAATATCCCGAGATCCCCGAAGACGTGATCCAGGCGATCTCGCGCCATACCGTCGCCTGCGTGGACATGCAGCCGCTCGACATGGCGCTCTACGTCGCCGATGCGATAGAGGTCAACCGCGACCCCGAAAGACTCGGGAAGCAGGTTGAAGAGCTGCGCGAGATGGTGGGGAAGGAAACGCTCGAGAAGCTGTTCTTCGAAACCTATCGCTTTTGGACAATTTTGCTTTTGAACCGCACCTCGTCGCTTCATCCTGATACCATTACCGTATGGAACGAATATGCCAATCGATTCAAACCGTGCGGCAAGAAGAGCTTTAAGGAAATGCGAAAGGAACTTACATGACCCGCATCAATGAAATCGTCGCCGATAGCACCGAATCCGCTCCCAAAAAGGAAGCGACCTCACGTGAGTGCGCGCTCATCGCCGCGCGCGCTGCATGCAGTAAGAAGGCGACCGATATCATGATCCAGGACGTGCGGGAGCTCGTAAGCGTGACCGATTACTTCGTCATCGCCACCGCCGCGAACAACCGCCAGGTCGCCGCCATCATAGACGCGATCGAGGAAGCGGAGCGCAAGGAAGGCGGCGTGAAGCCTTTGCATACCGAGGGCACGAACGATGGCATCTGGGCGCTCTTGGATTACGGCTCATTCGTCGTGCACGTGTTCCAGCCCGAGGCTCGCGATTTCTATCAGCTCGAGGAGCTGTGGAACGAGGCGCCCATCATCGATCTTAGCCTCGAGGATGGTTTCGCGGACGCGCAGTACAGCGACCGTATTGCCTCTCTGCTCACGCGATAAGCCCATTTCCTAAATCGATTTCTTAACGGCAATGCCGATCACACTGCACAGCAGTGTGCTTATTCGTGCTTTTCTCCACAAATAGCGAAGTGCCAGCACTATGGTGTGACACTTATGCGATAATACTTTGTTGGCGCATTTGCCCACTAGAATCGTTAAAAATGGAGGAAGTTTCGTGAAAACAACAATGGAGGCCTTGGAAGGCAATCGCTGCAAGGTGACTGTCACGGTTGAGTCCAAGGAGATCGACGCACGCATCAAGAAGGCATACAAGAATGCCGCCTACAAGTATAATTTCCCGGGTTTCCGCAAGGGCAAGGCCCCTCGCCCCGTTATCGATAACGCGTTAGGGCCGGAAGCCATCCGGGCGCAGGTTACCGACGATGTCATCAACGACACGTATCCTCTGTCCTTCGAGGACATCAACCTGTATCCTGTCGGACAGCTCGAGCCCGATCCCGAGAACGGTCTTGTCGAGCAGGGCAAGGATTACACCTACATCTACGAGATCGACACCAAGCCCGAGTTCGAGCTGAACAGCTACGATCCGGTCGAGGTCGCTCTGCCGCAGCATGCAGCAACGGAAGGCGAGATCGCCGACCAGCTCGATGCTTTGACCGAGCATTACTATCACTATGACCCGGCACCGGCCAACACCAAGGTCAAGGAAGACTCCACGGTAAGCCTCAAGGTCGTTGCAACCGACGATAAGGGCGAGAGCCTCCCGTACGCCTCCGAGGATTCCATGCAGTACACCATCGGATCCGGTCTGTATCCGGCCTCCTTCGATGAGGAGCTTTTAGGTCTGAAGAAGGGCGATACGAAGCAATTCGCCATCGATGTCCCCGAAGAGCCCACCGCTTACACGGCCGGCCTCAACGGCAAGACCGAGAAGATCCATCTTGATATCGAGGTTTTGAGCCTGCTCAAGAAGAACAAGCCGGAGCTCACGGATGAGTGGGTCAAGGATACGTTCGGCTTCGAGACGGTTGATGAGCTTCGCGAGCGCGTCATCGAGTCCATCGAGCAGCAGAAGGAAGACATCATCCCGCGTCTGAAGGAGAACAACTGCCTGCGCGTTCTGTGCGAGCGCCTCGAGGGTGAGCCTCCCGAAGACATGGTGACCGATAACGAGTCGGAGATCTTGAAGGACTTCTTCAAGCGCTTGCAGGATCAGGCGCTCACCTTCGACGCCTATCTCATGCAGGCCGGCATCGATGCCGCCCAGTTCAGGGAGGACATCAAGCGTCAGGCGACCGATATGGCCAAGGAGGACCTCGCGCTTGACGCCGTGGCCAGAAACCTCGGCATCGAGATCACCGAAGACGATGTCGTCGGCGAATTCGAGAAGTCCGGCGCAACGGATCCGAAGGCTCTCTACGAAGAATGGAAGAAGGGCGGACGCCTGTATCTGGTCCGCGCAGGCCTTGCGCGCCAGAAGGCGCTCGACCACATTGTCGAGAACGCCGTTGTCACCGAGTATGGCGATGACGCTGGCGACGATGACGTGAAGTTCGTCACCGACCGCAGCGCTTCCAAGGAAGACGACGACAAAGCTGCCGAGACCGAATAACCAAATGCTTCGCTAAAAGCGCATCAGCGTTTTTAGCGGGAACCGAGCCTGCCCAAGCATCATTAACTGATGGTTTCGCAGGCTCGTTATGCACAGATGAGGGATTAACACCGAGAAGCAGCTGATAAGAGAATAGCTGCTGGAAGTGAGGCACATATGGAAAACCAGGTACGTCAAGCATTGATTCCGTACGTCATCGAGCAAAGCCCCCGCGGCGAGCGCTCCTTCGACATCTATTCCCGCTTGCTCAACGATCGCATCGTCTTTCTGGGCGAGCAGATCGATGATGCCGTGGCGAATTCCGTGGTCGCGCAGCTCCTTCATTTGGAGAACACCGACCCGGATAAGGACATCTCGCTCTACATCAATTCGCCAGGTGGCTCCGTTACCGCCGGCCTTGCCATCCTCGACACGATGAACTTCATCAAGTGCGACGTCTCGACGGTGTGCATCGGCGAGTGCGCATCCATGGCCGCCGTGCTTCTGTCCGCTGGCGCGAAGGGGAAGCGCTTCTGCCTCCCGAACTCCATGGTGCTCATCCATCAGCCGATGGGCCAGGCGCAGGGCCAGCAGACCGAGATCGCCATCGTCGCCGACTTCATGCTCAAGACGCGTCAGCGCCTCAACAAGATCCTTGCCGACAATACCGGCCAATCTCTCGAGACGATTCAGCGCGACACCGAGCGTGACAACTACATGACCGCCGAAGAGGCGCTTGCCTATGGTTTGGTCGACCAGATCACCTCAAGCCATGGCGCCCCTTCTGAGGAGAAGAGCGAATAAAGCATGTCCAAGAAATCCGACGACGGTTTTACCCGCAACCCCAAGTCCATCGTCTGCGCCTTCTGCGGCAAGAATGCCAATGAAGTCGCAGCGATGATCTCGGGTCCCAACGGCATCAACATCTGCGACGAATGCGTGTCCATTTGCGCAGAGGCCATGATGACCGATTTGGGAATGGGTCTGCATACGTCCTCCGACTTCGATTACAGAGGTTCGGAAGCGCATGCGAAAAAGCAACGTTATGGAACGGTTGTCGCCCATAATGCGGACGGAACCATCAACCCCGCGCAGATACTTGCCAACCTGCCGACGCCCCATGAGCTCTACGAGCGTCTCTCCGAGCATGTCGTCGGGCAGGAGAAGGCGAAGCGCGCGCTTTCGGTTGCCGTCTACAACCATTACAAGCGCATCAGCTTAGGTGTTGCGACCGATGACGATGATGTCGAGCTCGCGAAGAGCAACATCTTGCTTTTGGGTCCTACGGGCTCGGGCAAGACGCTTTTGGCGCAAACGCTCGCACGCACCTTGCAGGTTCCCTTCGCAATCGCCGATGCCACGACGCTCACCGAGGCGGGATACGTGGGCGAGGATGTGGAGAACATCCTTCTAAAGCTCATCACCGCAGCGGATTTCGATATCCCGAGCGCCGAGATCGGCATCGTGTACGTGGACGAGATCGACAAGATCGCGCGCAAGGCCGAGAATCTGTCCATCACGCGCGACGTGTCCGGCGAGGGCGTGCAGCAGGCGCTGCTCAAGATCGTCGAGGGCACCGATGCAAGCGTCCCTCCGCAAGGCGGCCGCAAGCATCCCCAGCAAGAGCTCATCCATATCAACACCACGAACATCCTGTTCATCTTAGGCGGTGCGTTCGTCGGCTTATCCGATATCATCGCGCAGCGCGTGGGCAAGCATGGGCTTGGATTCAACGTAGAGCTTCCCGAGAGCAAGAAGCAGGCCGAGGCGGAGCTACTCGAGCAGGTGCTGCCCGAGGACCTCAACAAGTACGGTATGATCCCCGAGTTCGTGGGCAGGATCCCCGTCATCACGGCGCTTACCGAGCTTTCGGAAGAGGATCTGGTCCGCATCTTGACCGAGCCGAAGAACGCGCTCGTCAAGCAATACAGGAAGCTGTTCGCTTTTGAAGACGCGGAGCTTACCTTCCAGCGCCGTGCGCTCGAGGAGATCGCGCACGAGGCTGCAGAGCACGGTACGGGCGCGAGAGGCCTTCGCAGCATCTGCGAGCGCGTCTTGCAAGATGTCATGTACGACCTCCCGGAAACCCCGGGCAAGAAGAGCGTGACCGTGCGCGCAAGCGACGTGAAGGGCGAGACCAAACCGAAGATCAAGCTTATCGCATAAGGATAAAGGAGCGAGTTCTATGGCCGAAGATAAGAAGATCGAATACGATTTCGCGGCACATGAGCGCCCGCTTTTCCAAGCGTGGTACGAGGGAGGATACTTCCATCGCTCACCTGGGCGGGGCGCCTATGCCGATATGCCCTTCACCATCGTCATCCCGCCGCCCAACGTCACGGGCGTTTTGCACATGGGCCATGCGCTGAACGAAACCATTCAGGATACCTGCACGCGTCATGCACGCATGCAGGGTCGTCCGACGCGTTGGATCCTCGGCACGGACCATGCGGGCATCGCCACGCAGACCAAGGTCGATAAACACCTCGCTGACCAGGGAATTTCCCGTCTGGAAATCGGTCGTGAGGCATTCATCGACGAGTGTTGGAAGTGGCGTGAGCAGTACGGCAACACCATCGTGAGCCAAATCAGGGGCATGGGTTGCTCGTGCGATTACGATGATGAGCACTTCACGATGGATGACGCGTATGCGCGTGCCGTCCGCCGCGTGTTCGTGGACTGGTACCACGATGGTTTGGTTTACAGGGGCAAGCGCATCGTGAATTGGTGCCCCCATTGCACGACAGCCATCGCCGATGATGAGGCCGAATACATTCCCGAGACGGGCAAGCTGTGGTACTTGCGTTACCCGCTCGTAGAGCCGATCGACGGCGTGGAGTATATCGTCGTTGCGACGACGCGCCCGGAGACCATGCTGGGCGACACGGGCGTCGCTGTTTCCCCGAAGGACGCCGACAAGCAGAAGTTCGTCGGGGCGAAGGTCATGCTGCCGCTCGTTAACCGCGAAATCCCGATTTTCTCGGATTTCGTGGTCGATGCGGGGTTCGGCACGGGCTTCGTGAAGGTCACGCCAGCTCACGATCCCAACGACTGGGGGATGGGCGAGCGCCACGATCTGCCGAAGATCAACATCTTCGATGAGACCGCGCACGTACTCGACGGCTATGGTCCATTCTCCGGCATGGATCGCGACGAGGCCCGCGATGCCGTGGTCGCCGCATTCGAGGAGCTGGGCCTGCTGGAAAAGATCGAAGATCACGAGCATTCCGTCATGACCTGTTATCGTTGCCATACGAAGCTCGAACCGTGGGAGTCCGAGCAGTGGTTCGTGGCGGTCGATGAGCTGAAGAAGGGCGCCGCCCGCGTGGTGGAAGACGACGAGGTTCGCTTCTATCCGGCACGTTGGAAGCAGGTCTATCTGGATTGGCTTGCCAACTTGAAGGATTGGTGCATCTCGCGCCAGCTATGGTGGGGCCATCGCATCCCGATGTTCTATTGCGATACCTGCGGCTGGGAAGACGCCCGAATGGATACGCCCGAGGTGTGCCCTGAGTGCGGTTCGCCGTTGCATCAGGATACCGACGTGCTCGACACATGGTTCTCAAGCCAGCTGTGGCCGTTCGCGACCATGGGATGGACGGATCGCGAAACCGTATCCGAGGAGATTGCGACGTGCTATCCCACGCAGGTTCTCTCCACGGCGCGCGACATCATGGGCCTGTGGGTTGCCCGCATGGTGATGAGCTCGCTGTATTGCACGGGTATGATCCCGTTCTCGCAGGTCATCATCCATCCAACGGTCATGGGCGCCGATGGCAAGCCTATGAGCAAAAGCCGCGGCAACGGCGTCGATCCGATACGTCTCATGAAGGATTACGGAGCCGATGGCATGCGCTTCGGCCTGCTCATGCAGGTCACGGGCTCACAAGACCTCAAGTTCAACGAGGCGAAGCTTGAAAGCAGCCGCAATTTCGCGAACAAAATCAGAAATGCCGCTCGTTTCGTCGGCATGCATCTAGATGGATATACGCCTGGCGAACCGAAGTTGACCACGCCCGCGGACATGTGCATCTTCAGCCGTCTTGCAAAGCTCGTCGCACGGCTCGACGCGCTGTACGTCGACTTCGAATTCGGCGAGATAACACGTGAGCTGAACGCTTTCTTCTGGAACGAATTCTGCGATTGGTACATCGAGTTCTCGAAGAGCCGCCTTTCTGAGGACAACGATCCCGAGGATCGCCTGAATTGCCAACGCAACCTGATGTTCGTGCTCGGCCAGGCCATTCGCCTGTTGCATCCCATCATGCCGTTTGTGACAGAGGAGATCTATCAGGATCTGCCGTTCGATCGCACGGAGGAACCCTACCTGATTTGCGCATCGTGGCCCGATGCCTCAGAGCTAAAGAAGTATTGCAACTCATCAGCCGAGCGCTGCAACGAGCTCGTCTGCCAGGTCATAGGCGCGATTCGCTCTGTTCGTGCACGCTACGGCATCTCTCCGAAGACACCTCTCGATGTGGTCGTCAAGGCAAGCGATGCCGATGTCGAGCATCTGAAATCCCAGCAAGGCCTGATCGAATCGATGGGTACGGCCAAGCTTACCGCTGCACCCGATGCCCAAAAACCTGCCGAGTCGAGCGCAGTGCTTACGGGAAGCTTGGAGATCTGCGTCTGCTTGAGCGGATTGGTCGATTTCGAGGCGGAGCGCGCACGTCTTTCCAAGGAGCGTGCGAAGGTCGATGCCGATGTGGCGAAGCTCACCAAGAAGCTTTCGAACGAGGGCTTTTTGTCGAAGGCGGCACCCGAGATCATCGAGAAGGATCGTGGCAAGCTCGCCGACTTGACGGATAGGCTCGCACGCATCGATGAGCAACTGGAAAGCCTGTAAGATCAGGGTTTTGGTATACTATTCTGTTGGTTTTACGATGAAGGATTTGGCATTAATTAAAGGAAGCATCGTAAGGTTTCGCAAGCGAGATGGTTGCTTGCACGAGAAGAAGATGAGGTTAGCATGAGCGAATTGTTCTCGACATTATGGACACCACAACTGCAGACAGCCGTGACGGTCATCGTGGTCTTCCTTGTCATCTTGTATGTCCTCTCGATCATCTGGGTCATCAAGGACGCCTATCAGCGCACCGATAAATGGGTGATGTGGGGAATCATCGCCTTGATCCCGCTTCTGGGTCTTTTGGCGTATTGCATGCTGCGCCCGCCGCTGTACAAGATCGATCAGGAGGAGCAAGCCCTCGAGATCGAGATGAAGAAGCGCGAGCTTCTCAAATACGGCGAATGCGCCGCATGCGGCTATCCCATCGAGGCCGACTTCGTTTTGTGCCCGCATTGCCATACGCAGCTGAAGAATCTGTGCCCGACATGCCATCATGCGCTCGAGCCCGAATGGAGCATCTGCCCGTATTGCGCAACGAAGATCAGAGCGGATCGTTAGAGGCGCCACATCCACAACCGACAAGCCCGTATGTAAAAGCCGCAGCATGAAGGTAGGCTCGGCTTTAAGAATAACTGCAGGTGGTTTGTATCCACCCGGCAAGAAAGGAATCGCAATGAACATCACACTTCCAGACGGATCGATCAAACAGGTCGAGCAGGGGGCAACGATCGCCGACGTAGCGGCGTCCATCGGAGCCGGCTTGGCCAAGGCCGCCATCGCAGGCAAGATCAATGGCGCGTATGCCGATCTTTGCGCAGCGGTGCCGGAAGGCGCGACGGTCGAGATCGTCACCCAGAAATCTCCCGATGCCCGTCATATCCTGTGCCATTCCTGCGCGCATGTGCTCGCAGAGGCGGTGCAGATCCTCTATCCAGGCGTCCAGATCGGTTACGGTCCGGCGACAGACGATGGGTTCTATTATGATTTCGCACTTCCGTCTCCGCTTTCCACTGAGGATTTCCCGGCAATCGAGGCCAAGATGGCCGAGATCATCGCGAAGGACGAGCCGTTTTTGCGCGAAGTGGTTACCCGCGAGGAAGCAGCGGAGCTGTTCTCCGACCAGCGTCTGAAGGTCGAGCATCTCGGTGAGCTCGATCCCGATGTCGAGATCACGGTGTATCGCCATGGCGATTTCATCGACCTGTGCAGCGGCCCGCATATCCCGAGCGCAGGCCTTATCGGCGCGTTCAAGCTCATGAAGGTCGCAGGCGCCTATTGGAAGGCGGATGCCTCGCGCGAGCAGCTCACCCGCGTGTACGGCACCGCGTTCTTCAAGAAGAAGGATCTGGAGGAGTATCTGCACAACCTCGAGGAAGCCGAGAAGCGCGACCATCGCAAACTCGGCCGCGAGCTGGGCATCTTCACGATGGATCCCATGGCGGGCGTCGGTCTGCCGCTCTATCTCCCCAAGGGTGCGCGCATCATCCGCACGCTGCAGGAATGGCTGCGCCGCGACCTGTATGCGCGCGGTTATGAGGAAGTCATCACGCCGCATATCTATAACGCGGAGGTATGGAAGACTTCGGGCCATTACGGCTACTATCACGACAACATGTACTTCTTCAACATCAACGAGGGCGACGAGGAGAACCCGCGCCTGTCGGAATACGGCGTCAAGCCGATGAACTGCCCCGGCCATGTCATGCTGTACAAGAACGACCTGCATTCGTATCGTGACCTGCCGCTTCGGTATTTCGAGTTCGGCACGGTGTACCGTCACGAGATGAGCGGCGTCGTGCACGGTCTGTTGCGCGCCCGCGGTTTCACGCAAGACGATGCGCACGTGTTCTGCACGCGCGACCAGCTCGTTTCCGAAGTATGCGAGATCCTCGATCTGGTCGACCACATCATGTCGACCTTCGGTTTCGAGTATTCTGCCGAGATCTCGACCCGTCCCGAGAAGAGCATCGGCACGGACGATATGTGGGAACATGCGACGAACGTACTGAAGGAAGCATGCGACCGCCATGGTCTTGCATACGATATCAACGAGGGCGATGGCGCGTTCTACGGTCCGAAGATCGACATCAAGGTCAAGGATGCCATCGGCCGCACGTGGCAGTGCTCCACCGTGCAGGTCGACTTCAACCTGCCTGAGCGTTTCGGCCTGACCTATCGCACCGAGGACAACACCGAAGAGCGTCCTTGGATGCTCCATCGCGCGATCTTCGGCTCCATCGAGCGCTTCCTGGGCATCTTGATCGAGCATTATGCCGGTGCGCTGCCGCTATGGCTCGCTCCGGTTCAGGTAGCTGTTTTGCCGCTTGCGGATCGTCATAATGATGCTGCTGAGGAACTTGCCGCGCAATTGCGTGCGGCGGGAGGTCGTGTGGACGTCTTCGCCCAGAACGAGCCGATGCGCGTCAAGATCGCCAAGGCGCAATCGCAGCGCATCCCGTACATGGTCGTCTTAGGCGACAAGGAAATCGAGAACGGCACCATCAGCGTCCGTAGCCGCCATGAAGGCGACCAGGGTTCGTGGCCAGTCGACAAGCTGGTCGAGATCATCAAAGACGCTGCACTGTAAGCATTGACCGAAGACACACGGAAGGAACATCATCATGGGAAGAATCATCAATTCTGCTTCCGATTCGGGATTCTTGGCAGACAGGGCTCCCGAAGCTCAGGTTGCACCTGAGAGCCTCGTTGGCACCGTGACATCGGCTGATTTCGAGCAGAAGGTCCTGAAGGCATCTGGCAAGGTCGTCGTCGATTTCTCGGCGATCTGGTGCGGCCCGTGCCACGCGCTCGCACCAGTGCTCGAGCAGGTCGCACAAGAGCACAAGGGTAAGGTCAAGATCTACTCGTGCAACATCGATGCATGCCAGGATCTTGCCCAGGCCTTCGGCGTGCAAGCCGTTCCGACGATGTTCTTGTTCGAGAATGGCAAGATCGTCCATTACACGACCGGTGCCATCCCGAAAGCTCAGGTTGAGGCATTCATCGGCCTCTAGCTACGTTCATAGCACATATCGCATTGCCCGTTTCGCACGTAAGTGCGTAGCGGGCAATGCTGCGGTACGGACACATTTAAGGAAAAGCAAGGAAAGCGAAAGGCATATTTGACATGCAAGAACCAGAGATGTATGGGAAGTTGCAAAAGATAATCGAATCGTACGAAGAGCTCCAGGCGAAGATGGGTGATCCCGACGTGCTCTCCAACCAGCGCGAGTACAATCGCCTTGCCAAGGAATACGCTGATCAGGGTCCGCTCGTCGCGAAGGCACGCGAGTTCGTGTCCGCAGTCGATGACTTGGCTGCAGCGAAGGAGATGCTTTCGGATGCCGAGATGAAGGAATTCGCGCAGGAGGAGATCGCCGATATCGAATCGCGTCTGCCCGATCTCGAGGAAGACATCAAATTCATGCTGATTCCCTCCGATCCCGCCGATGAGAAGGACATCATCGTCGAGATCCGTGCTGCGGCTGGTGGCGATGAGGCTGCCATCTTCGCGGGCGATCTGTACAAGATGTACGAGCGCTTCGCATCGGAGCGCCGCTGGAAGACGGAGACGCTCGACGTGTCGCCGTCTGAAGCCGGCGGCTACAAGGAAATCCAGTTCAAGGTCAAAGGCGACCATGTGTATTCCGTCATGAAGTTCGAGAGCGGCGTGCATCGCGTGCAGCGCGTTCCCAAGACCGAAAGCCAGGGGCGCATCCATACCTCTACCGCTACGGTCGCCGTGCTTCCCGAAGCGGATGAGGTCGAGGTCGAGATCAACGAAGGCGATCTGCGCATCGACGTGTACCGCGCGGGCGGTCCAGGTGGTCAGTGCGTCAATACCACCGATAGCGCCGTGCACATCACGCATCTGCCGACGGGTTTGGTCGTGCAATCCCAGGATCAGAAATCGCAGCTCCAGAACAAGATCGCTGCGATGGCGGTGCTCCGTGCGCGCCTGTACGAGAAGATGCTCGCGGAACAGCAGGCAGCCGAGGGTGCCAAGCGCCTCGCGCAGATCGGTACGGGCGACCGTTCTGAGAAGATCCGCACCTACAACGCGCCGCAGGACCGCGTGACCGACCACCGCATC
>JAUNJT010000185.1 GCA_030533105.1 Eggerthellaceae bacterium | reverse complement strand
ATGAGCCCGATGTTATGGCGCGCGAGGCTGCATGGGTGCAGGAAACCCTTGGAACGGCCCTTGCCTATATCGATATCAATATGGGCTGCCCCGCCCGCAAAATCGTAACCAAAGGCGATGGCAGTGCGCTTATGGGCAATCCACCTCTTGCCTCAGCTATCGTTTCGGCCGTTAAAGGTGCCGTTGAATGTCCTGTTACAGCAAAATTCCGCAGAGGGTTGTCGTCTCCTTGCGAGACCGCTCCTGAGTTCGCACGCGTCCTCGAGCAAGCCGGCGTCGATGCAATTGCAGTCCATGGCCGATTCACCGACCAACTTTATCGCGGCACAGCCTCTTGGGAGACCATAAAGCGCGTTAAGGAAGCTGTGCAGATTCCCGTTGTCGGAAACGGCGATATCGGCTCTGGCAGCGACGCCGTCGCGATGCAGCGCGAGACGGGATGCGATGCGGTCATGATTGCGCGGGCCGCCCAGGGAAATCCTTGGATTTTCGGCCAGGTTCAAGCCGCTCTGACGGGCAATCCCGAACCTGCGCGCCCAACCGCTGCCGAACGTATCGCCATGGCACGCAAACATGCACGTCTTTTGGATAGCGGCGATAGGCATCAGATGGTGCGCATGCGCAAGCATGCCATGTGGTATATCGCCGGCCTTCCCGGAGCAGCGCGCGCCCGCGCTCTGATTACCGACTGTTCGACTCTTGAGGAATTCGAATCCGTCTTCGACGATCTTGCTGCTCGCCTCGATGAGCATACCCCATCTGGCGCCTAATAAGACCAGACGTCGAATATCGATTCATTTGGGTTTACTATGCTGCCAACTCGCTTGCGCAGGATACGCGCATTACTTAGCGAGGGTTGCGACCAACCATTGTTCGAATGCCAATGACGGATCGGTGCCGCTTTTCATCGCGCGCTCGCAATCACGCGCAGTCACGATTGCGTGCTCGAGCTCGCCAGGAGCGAATCCGCGTGCCCATCGCATATGGTTCTTATAGCGCCACGCCGGTCCGCCCAGCTCTTCGGCAATGCGCGATCCCTCGCCTCGCGCATCGAGCGATTTTGCGCATATGAGCTCTCGAATCTGCGTCACGCAACGCCCGATGAGCATGTAAGGCGAGTTGTTCTCCAAATGCGGGATGCAATCAAGGCAGGCGCGGATGTCGCGCGCAGAGAAAGCATTCGTAAAATCCCAAGGTTTAACCTCGGCCGTCCGCGTAACGAGCGAACGCACCTCATGCTCTGTGATCGGATCAGTTCCCTTATGGGCCAAACCGAGCTTACGCAGCTCGCTGTCGAGGCGCACGGTATCATCGCCAACAAGCATGACGAGCACATGGGCAGCAGATGGCGTTATAGCATAGCCGTGACCGACTGCCATCGAGCGCACGAACGCATCGAGATCCTTGGCCTTACGTGGGGTGCAATCTATGATCGACTGCTTGCCTACGGCCGCGATCGCCTTGTACAACCGAGAATTCTTCGCAAGTTTCACTGCCGAAACGGCAAGCACCGTCGTATCGCTTGGAGCAGCCAGATAATCCGCGAGAGCATCTGCAGAAACCTTCCGCAGCTTTTCTGCGTTGTTCACTTCGACAAGCCGCACCTCGCTCGCAAAGGGAAGCGTATTGCAAGCTGCTACGATATCGTCACCTGAAGCGCTTTCGCCATCGAAGCGATCATGGTTGAAGGAGATATCTCCGATGCTGGCTACACGCGCGCGAAGACGCTCTAATACAGTGCGCTGCTTGAGCGCATCCTCACCCACTATCAGGTAAGCGGGCAACAGGGGCTTTTTTGCTGAATCGGCCATGCGACAATTTTACCGTTGCGTTTGTACGGTAACTCCCGACCGATCGATAATGCATGAAACATCCCCGTCGA
>JAUNJT010000184.1 GCA_030533105.1 Eggerthellaceae bacterium | reverse complement strand
AACGTCCAATGGGCAAAAACCGGTGGATATGTTCCTTGCGAACCTAAAAACCGTGGATATGTTCCTGGAGGCAAAAGTGCGAACAGGCAGAATCGTGGATATGTTCCTGACCGCGATTTTGCGAACAGGCACGAAGAATGACTATCTATTTCATTTCCTCGTGCCACGTCGAGACGGTAGTATTGCTGACAAGAAATACATAAGCAGGGCCGCAGAAGCCTTGAAATCAAGGGATTCCCATTATGCAACATGCAAATTGAAAGTCAATATGGATCATCGTGCGAGGGAATCAGCAACGGGAATTCAAAAGCAAGTCGGTTTACATAATACAGACTATCAAAGAAAAAACACAGGAAATCCGACGGGGAATCCTGTCTGCAAAGTGCTGGTTTACTTTGTGAAATTATATGGTATAATGAGCGAAAAGGCACACCGTCAGCCGATGGAGTCTTTCGGCTTCCGATGATGGAGGTGTTTCCTGACACATAAAGCCTGAAAGAAGGCCGCAGAAGGCCTGATACTATTATCCAATCAAAACTAGACAATCTTTGCGGTCTGATTACCGCCAGACTGCGTTGTCGTCCTTGGCGGGCGACAGCCCGCCCGCGTCCTTCGCCTTGCCTGACGATAATCATCCTCGCAAATCTTTGTCTTCTTTTAATCGGATAATAGTATGAAATCAAGGGATTATTCGTTAAAACTATGAAAGCTACGGACAGAGCAAACCGCATCATGGATCATTTCGGCGGCAGAAAACCCTTGGGGTACCTGGTTTTATGCCTGTTTGCCGCGGGCATCGCCGTGTTTGTCATAAACTGTGTTTCTATTTTCCCGGTTTATGAAAACAGAGATGCTTATTTTCTCCCCCGGATGATCATGAAGGCGCTCATCAATCTTCTATGGGTAGCGGCTGCGGCGCTTGGCGTGAAGTATTACCCGACCAAACGCAACCGGATGATGCTCCCCGCGCTGATCCTGTTTATGGTCGGGGATACGGGGACGCTGATCTCGTTTCCCCTGGGAGGCGTCTTTTACGCGGTGGGGCATATCTTCATGCTGATCGCCATCGTGGAGACCACGTACATCCGAAAATGGCAGATGGTGTTTCTGGCCGCGGGAATCGCGGTGACGGTCATGCTGCCGCTGGTGTTTTTGGACAACTGGCTGTTGAGCTTCGCGGCCATCGCATACGGCCTTGTGGTTACGACGGTGATGGCGTTTTCCCTGTCCAACCGTTTCTTCTGGCTGGCCGGCATCATCTTCTACGTGTCGGACGTCGCAGGCTTCATCCGGGTCGCTTTGATGGACATCAATTATGTCTATATCATAACGACCGTGATCTATTATGTCTCATTCTTCATGCTGTGTGTTTCCGTTTACAGCACGAACCGAAAGGAAGTTGTGACGGTCTCGGACCTTTTGAGAATGACGGGCGATTCCAGGAGCGAGGGCGTTTCGTTCTGGGTCTGCGGGAAGTGGGCGCTCGGTCTCATCCGAGGGGACCGCAACTACGCATACGATCATATCGATCTTGCCTATGACATCGACCACGTCGATGAATTTCTCGCCTGGATCGCGCATGCGGGGTACGAGAGAAAGCACAGATACGCCAAAGGGATCCGGAGCTATTACAGTGAGAAGTATGGGGAACTGAAGATTTTTCCCTGTCTGTTCCGTCAGGACGGCTCCGCGATGCTGACCAATGAAAAAGGACATCAGCTGGAGCTGGACGAGGGATTTTTTGAAGAGATCAGCGTGTTCGGAAGAAAAATCCCCTGCATCGCGCCCGGCGGACAGGAGCTGATTTATGACGCCGCCGGAAATGACAGATGATCCGGGCAAGCATCCTTCATGTTCCCCTGCGCGTGAGAAATAGTATCCA
>JAUNJT010000024.1 GCA_030533105.1 Eggerthellaceae bacterium | reverse complement strand
TTATGGCCGAGCAGGAATTCTTCGGGAAGCCCTGCGGAGCGATGGATCAGCGCGCTATCGCATATCGCGGTCTCGTGGAGCATGATTTCTCATATGCGGCGCTCGATGCGGGGAAGATGGTCAAAAGACTCGATGTCGACTTCTCCGAGTTCGGTTACTACATCTGCCTGATCGATACCCACTGCGACCATAGCCTGTACCCAGAGGAGTATTCCTTGGTCGTCTCCGATATGAATGCGGTTGCGCAGTTCTTCGGCGAGTCGCGCTTGGGCGAGCTCGATGAGCAGCGTTTCTTAGACGGATTCAGCGATGCGCGCCGTGCGCTCGGCGATCAGCCGGTGTTGCGCGCGATGCACTTCTATAACGAGGTCAAGCTGGTCGATGCCCGTGTGGCAGCGCTTGAGGCGGGGGATATGGAGGCGTTCCTTACGGCAACGCGCCTCTCCGGCGCATCGTCGGCAGCGTTCCTGCAGAACGTGAGCACCACCGAACGTCATATGCAGCCGGCGATGATCGCTCTCGCTGCCGTGCAAAGCGCGTTAGGTATGGACGGGGCATGCCGCATCCATGGCGGTGGCTTCGGAGGAACGATCCTTGCGTTCGTACATAAGGATTGCTACGACGACGTCGCCAAGAAGGTCAATGCGCTTTTGGGCGAGGGATCCTGCTTAAGGTTCAAGATCTCCCAATGAGCGCGTGCGAGAACAACGATTGCATACGTGAGATAAGCGACGTAGAACGCATCGATACCGATGCGTTCTATCGCGATTCCATCGAAAAGGGATTCGTGAAAGTCGCAGACATCGCACGCAATATCGAGTGGACAACATCGACTGCTTGGGGCGATATCCAGATTACCATCAACCTAAGCAAGCCCGAGAAAGACCCTGCTGCGATTGCTGCCGCGGCGAAAGAGAAGGATCCAGGCAAGCTATGCGATCTGTGCGTCACGCAGGGGGATATCGACTCGGGCTATGCAAAAAACATCCAGCTTAACGGCGAGCCGTGGGCATTATGGTACAGCCCGTACGCGTACTTCAACGAGCACTGCATCGCGATGAGCTGGGAGCATCGTCCCATGCACATCGATCGTGCGGCTTTCATAGGGCTTTGCGATTTCGTCGATCGATTCCCGCAGTATTTCATAGGAAGCAACGCCGATTTGCCCATCGTGGGAGGCTCGATTCTCGCACATGATCATTTCCAAGGCGGCCGTCATGTGTTCCCGCTCCAAGAGGCACCGATCGATCGCGCATTCACAATGGAAGCGTTTCCTGGCGTGCGCGCAGGTGTGGTGAAGTGGCCGCTTTCGGTGTTGCGCCTGGAAACGTCTGATCGCAAGGCGCTCATCGAGGCTGCATGCTGCATCCTCGATGCGTGGTGCGCGTACTCCAATGATAAGCTCGGTATCAGCGCCGTGACCTTCGAGGGAACACAGGCAATTCGACATAACACCATCACGCCGATGCTTAGGAAGAACGGCGAAGTGTACACGCTTGACTTGGCGCTTCGCTGCAACATTACAAGCGTCGAGCATCCGCTCGGAGCCTTCCATGTGCATGACCATCTGCACCATATCAAGAAGGAGAACATCGGGTTAATCGAAGTGATGGGCCGCGCGATTCTGCCGCCGCGCCTTATGCGCGAGATGGCGATCGATGACCCTACCGTGCGTGCTGAAATCGGCGAGCGTTTCGCCGAGGTGTTGGAATGCTGCGGCGTTTTCAAATGGGACGAGACAGGCCAGGCTGCTCTCGATGCGTTCCTTAGCGCTTTTGCCGAGCACTAAGGAAACATATTAATTCCCGTATGAGATTATTTCGTAGAGAGTATTATTTGATAACAAGGATAATTGTTCTATAATGGAGTTTGCCTGCAGAGCTGATTTGTGTGTTTGGCAGGCTTAAGTTGGCATCGTATGGAACGGTTAATCCATTGGTCGATTCGAAAAGCAGCGCGGTGATTTCCCCCTATATCACCTTAGAATTCGATTGCGGCAACACGCCGAGCAAGGCTGTGCTGACATCGAATATCGTGATGGTGCTTAGAAAAGCCGATGAGCTGGGATCGCTCCATGCTGCAACGAAGTACTTCCATATGGGCTACAGTCACACTCTCTACGCGATTGCGGAGCTTGAAAACGCTTTAGACTATAGCATTCTTGATCGCGTGCACTCGAAGGGCTCATCGTTAACTGCAGCCGGACATGAGCTACTTGATTTGTTTGAGAAGGCTCAAGTGAAAACGCAGAAATATGCCGCCAATCTCGTGAATAAAGAGCTGAAGAAGTAGCTGGCTGCGAGATTTCAAACTGCCCTAACAGCGCTAATCCGAATTGAATACGAATACCGCCAGAATGCTATCTGGCGGTATTCACACGTTCGTTTTTCGCACATGTCTAGGCTGTCTCAACCTTGTCGTATGCTTCCTCGGAAAGCAGCACGAGGCGGTCAAGCGGTCCAAAGCGGTAGTTCTTTAAAGATCCGTTAACGAATTTCGGAGGATTGATCTGCGGTTCGCGGAAGATGGTGCCGCTTCGCTGCTGGATGCCAATGAGCATTTCCCCGCGCGCAGCGACGATATCGATTACCGAGAACAAATCGATGTCGCAATCCATTGGGACGTAATTGCGCGCAGGCTTCATATAGACCTCGAAGCCTTCAGGTGAAAGCAGGCATTCGAAGAAGCTGCGTACGTTGCGATCGAGTGCGATTTGCGCCATGAGCAGACCCGATAGGTGCTTGCCGATGATGAAATCGTCCGAGCCCGTGTTGGCGGCAATCTCGCGGTTCTTGCCGAGGCACATCTCGCTCGTTATGCCGAATGCAGCTCCGCGAAGATCGCGATAGTCGCGTAGATAGAGTACGAGCGCTATGGTTTTCGCGTCTTCGGCATCGGGCGTGGACGATGCGTGGTTGCTGAGCACGACGACCGAATCGGGTCGCGCTTCGTCAAGAACGGCGAACACCTCCTCACGGGAGATTTCGGAAACGCTCTTCATGCACAGCGTTACGGAAGCCTTATCGAGCGCTTCTTGCGTTGCGTGCCGAATCGGGCGGCGCAGACGTGCCTCTTCGGTGACGACCGTAACGGTCGAACCTGGCTGCAGATAGCGTGCGTACTCGATGAGCATGTCGTTGAGAATCGGTTGACCACCGAACACAAGGCATCGCATCGTTGCCAACGGGCTGTTGCGGTTCACGCCAAGCTCTTTCGGCACGATGGGTTCGGAAACCAGATGAATGCCGTGATCATCCTCGGCAACCACGATGAGCGACTGGCCTTTTTCAAGGATGACCTCGTTCGGGTTCGCAAGTACGATGCCGTGCTCTTGGTCGAAGACGCCGATGGCGATGGAGTCTTTCAGTTGGAGGTTTATCTCGCGCAACGTGCGGCCATGCAGCGCAGAAGGCACGTTTGCAGCATCGATCGTGTACACTTCGTTCCCTTTGAAGTTGAAGAGCTCGTCGAATACGCGCGAGAGGCCCGGCTGTCGTGACGTATGCACGATGATGCGCGCGAGGATCTCCTGCAAGGGCAAAAGCTCCAAGCGGTCGCCTTCGCGGCCATCATGTCCGGCGATCTCCGCGGCTGCGACGCTGTCTTCCTCGTGGATGACGGCAACCGCGAACGCCTCGGGTGATGCATCGCTGGAATTCAATAGATAGGCACAGGCCATGATGGCCTTGATGGTCTCGAAATCGCTTGATGCCCCTACGATGACGGAGCGGCATGTTGCAATCGAGCAGCGTTCGAGGCTCGCAAGATCATAGATCGAGCCCTTGCGGCACACGATGCGCGTTCTCGGATGATCGGATTGCTTGCTGAACCGCGCTGCGATGGCATCGTCCATATCCTCTTTGCTCGTCTCATCGAGCACGACGACGACCTGTGTTTTCGGCATATTGCGATTCGCTTCGATAAGCTCACCGAGCAGCACATAGGTCGTTTCGTTGAAACCGAGGATGATGATGTGGTTCGATTCCACCACGTTGCCCGTTCCCTTGGCGAGGCTGTTCACCTTGTCACGGATGCTGCCCGCGATGAAACCGATGAGCATCGACGAGAAGAACATGCCGTAGATCATCGCGATGATCATGAGCGCGATATAGACGGGAGGGCCATCGTTTTGCCCAGGCGTGTTCTTACCAAGCGATGTCATGACCGTTTTCCACCAAACCCAAGGGAGCATCTGCTCGCCATCGCCGTAGGCGAGTGCGGCGATGGCGCCCATGATGATGATGAAAACGATGGTGACAAGTGCCAGAAAACCGATCTTGGCCCACAGACCGCGGCTCATGAAATTGTCGAACCAATACGAGAGACGTGTTTTTAAGGGTGCCTGCTTAACCATGAACGCACCTTTCGGGTTGATGTGAACTTAGGTGGTGCTCACTTTCATCTTATCGTGAATGGCGCGTGGCTTTCAATATGACGTGCATGTTTTCGAAGGCACAGAGGACACGCTCCAGGTTCGTTTGCAGCGTGCCTTTAATCCACTTGCTTTTCTGGGGAGGACGCATGTTTGGCATGCAGAAGCTTCTCATCGTCGTCCTCAACAGGTTCAATCGCCATATCCGATTCATCTTCTGAAGTTTGCACTGTCAGCTCTGCCTCCTTAGCGAGCAGGTAGTCGACGATTCTTCTTGCCGCTTCGCCTCGATGTGCCCATCCCTCATCGCGAGCTTGCTGCCTGCCCTGTGCGAAGCGTGGATCGCTCAAACATTCATCGATGATATCTTTGAGCTTGCCGAAGTCTGCCATATCGAGTTGCGCTCCCAGATGAGGCAGGATGTCGAAGGTCCACAGCTCCTCATCAAGCCACCACGCGTCATAGGGCCCTTTGTCGTATGCGGGCTCGGTGTAGATGATCGGGCGATCGAAGATGAGCGCGAAATCGTAAACGACACCTGAGAAATCAGAAATCATGATGTCTGATCTGCGCAGCACATCGAAATTGTCATTATCGCGATTCCATTCGAGTTGATCAGAAGCCGGGAACTCCTTCATAAGCCTTTCCATCAGGTCGCTTTCGGACTCGAAGGATTGCGGATGCGGGCGCACGATGATGTGATAACCCGTTTTAAGCAGGCTTTCGATGATGCGTCCGCCATAGCGGCTCAATATCGCGCTCGCTCCCCAGGAGGGCGCGAGGAGAACCGTGGTCGGATGAGAGGGGAGCGCACTCGCGCTTTGCAAGCGTTCTTGCAAGGCATCCATATGGGGAAGGCCCACTGTGACGAGTTCTTTTTCAGGGAGATTGCGCAGATTCTCGAGTGCTCGTATCTGTTCTTGCTGGCACGGTCCCGCCAACAATATCGCATCGTAGTAGTCCAAGCCGAACATGCGGTACATGGTGGCATCTCCGAGAGCATGGAACACGTGCGCGTACCATGAAACGTCACGTGAACGCTTCCACTGATACACATCGAGTCCCGGGGTCGTCGAAAGCACGATGTTCGCTTTAAGCATATTCAAATACGCGAACGCCTTGTTACCCTCGCCGATGAATGAGCACTTCACATGTGAGTAAGCCTTGTCGAGTGCGGGATCGTCCGGCGAGGCCGTCAGATAGCTTGCGGAAACTCCTCGGCGTTCGAGCTCATCGCAGATCGGTTCGAATACGTTCCAATATCGTTTGCTATCGGAGAAGATCGCGATGCGTTCCTTTTCCACTTCGGATTTCTCCTGCTTCCCACCGCCTAATACGAAACGCGCTTTGACCAGGGCTTTCCGAAGCCCGTAAATGCCCGCGCTGATAACACCGATAAGGATCGTGAACAGCATGCTCCCCGTGCCGGGGTCGATATATAGAAGCATATCGTTCATGAAACTCCTTATCGGTGCCTAGTAGTATCCAAGGTAACGCCAGCTATCGCCATCTAAGACATCGTCTCCTGAAAGCGAGAACCAATGGCCGGGCATAAACGTTGTGCCGTTATTCACATCCGTCGACCATTCGCTTGGCCATTGGACATGATGCTCCGAAGCAAATTTCTCCGCATCATCGAGAGGTACTCCCGTCGATGGGTTCACAGGATCGCTGACGATGCCCGAGAGCGCTAAGAGCGGTGTGTCTGCATTGGTCATGAACTGGTCATCGACCGTAAAACCCGTCGCGTTGAAATCCTTGACCATGAGCAGGCAATTGAAGATCTGGGTATCCCAGTGCTCGATTCCATCTGCACCCATCCGCTCGATGATCAAATCGTCGTGGAGCGAAAGATGCTGTCCGTGATCCGAAACGATGATGATGCGCGTGTTATCGTAGACGCCTTGCTCGCGAAGGTAATCGAACCAGTTACCCAGCTCGCGCCACGCAGCGGCGTTGATCTCGTAATGGATGTGCTTCGACATGACGGGCTGGTCGGAATCGTTCGAGAGGTCGAGGATGTTGCCATCCGCATCGATGCGGGTTTCGTGCTCGAGGTCGTAATCGGTATTGTCGACCGTCACGGCGGGGATGTACTCGGGCTCTTTGAGGATCGTGGGGGAATGCGTCGTATCATTCGACATCATCAAGAACCCGCCTGGGCCCGCATCTACGACCTCGGTCATTTCGGGGAGATTCTGCAGAATCGCATATGCCTTCAAGAAGGTGTTATCCAGTCCTTGGCCTACTGAGGCGTTCGTGATAATCTGGCGACCTGCTGTCTCATCGACTGTCACTGTAACCGACGGATCCGAAGTAAGCATCATGGTCGTGTGATAGCGTCCTTCATCGTACAGTGCGGGATGGACGAATTGCGGGGCGACTTTGAAGATGCTGTAGCAGAAGAAATTGCGGGATTGCAGGGCTTCTCCGAGATCCGACTCGACGATGGGACCGAACTCATCGGTCTCGAATTCTTCGGCCACGGTGACATATGCGGAAATCTCAGGCGTGTCGCTATAGATGCTCAAATCGGGAGTCCATGTATATCCCGCATAGGTGGGGTCGAAAACGGTGACGTCATACCCGGCATCGACGAACAAGAGCGGCATGACGCGCAGCGCCTCGTTCTGTTTGTCGACGAGGAGGTCATCATCGCGCTCGTTCATGTTTTCGGGAATGTATTCATAGCCTCCGTACAAACCAGGTGAACCGGTGATCGTCAGCGACCCGTACGACATCGCATTGGGATAGAACGTGAATCCGTCGAGCTGCTGACCGATCTGGGGATTCTCCTCGACGATGTAGGGGACGTACTCCGAGATCGCCCTATCCATCATGATGACGATGACGTTTTGCCCGTTGCGGCTCATTGTGAAATGCGGCTCATCGTTGTTCCATCGCAAAGAGGAACCGAGTGCATTGTCGAGCGTGGTGTTTATCTGCACCATGCCGAAGATGGATACGGCTGCTATGGCAACGCACATGCAGGCGTAGGCCACGCCTGCAGCGCCTCTCCATTTGTGCCAGATGAGCAACAGTATCACCGTGAGCGCTACGATCGCGGCGAGGTTGGTAAGCCCGGCCTCAAGCGTCACCGTAGGCGGTACATCGAACTCCAGCAACGGAGAGAGATTGCCGTAATCCGTTCCGAAGAACAGATAGTCGATCAAGAAGATGCCGCATGCAGCCAAAAGGATCGCCCCGAAAATGCTTCGACCCTTCGGGGAAGCCAAGCGGTAGAAGATGCCGAACCAGACAACGAACGTGCCAAAGGCGATCAGCGCGGAATCGAGCACGAAGCGCAACGGCGTCTTGTAGTTGGCGAGATTCACGAATTCGCTCGGCGAAGCCTGGATGACCGTTACCGGGATGAGCACACCTGTGAGCAGCGCCAAGAACAAACAGCCCAAAAGGAATGCGCGGTCATCCTTTTTCGTGGCTTCACGGATGTTCGGAAGTTTGGAGGCGCGCCTCAAAAGGCTCACTGAGATGGGAATCTGCAAAAGCACGGCGCATACGACGAAGAATACCTGGGTCTCCACCGAAAGCGCGGGAAGCGTGAAGGCGAGGACGAGCAACGCGATGCCTGCAATCGATGCCATGACTGCCAGCACCTTGCCAGGATGCTTCAGTTTGTAGAACAGATTCTTGATCAACGAGAAGATGTTGTTCAGTGTCCAGTAGAACACCAATCCCGCAGGGGAGTTGTACAGAAGCACGAGGAAGATGGCTGCGATACCGTACATCTGGATCTTGCTCGATATGGGGAAGCCCTTCATGTACACGGCGGCGGATACCACGTTGATAGCGGTCATGAGCAAGGGGAGCACATTGATCGTTATGCCGCCGATGGAAAGGAGCGCATCGGGAGCGCCGAGATCGGGGATGGGTCCGAATGGAACGCCGTTTAAGAGCGCAAGCTCAGATAAGTAGTAATAGGCCGCGATGAAGAACGGGATTTCCAAGAGAAGCGAGATGGAGCCTTTGAGGGCATCGGTTTGCTTGTAGTTGTTCTGGCGATAGTAGGTCTGGAGCATCATGAAGCGCTCGTCGCCTTTGAATGTCTTCTTGATGTGGTCGATGGCGGGCTTCATGCGCATGGACCGATCCCGTTCGGCCTCCTGCATGGCATCGGCACGGCGATAAAGAGGCAAAACGAGGAAATTCATCGCCAAGCTTAAAAACACGATGGCAAAACCCGGATCGCCGATCAGCTGATAGGCGAATGAGTAAACGACCTCGAAGAACAGTTCGAGTGGACCGATGAGGACCTGATAGATGCTTGAGAGAATGATCATCCGATTTGTTGTCGCGCCTTTGTAATAAAACCGTGTTCCACTATACCAATCTGACAGACGTACGTACACGAAGAGGGCGGTATTCGTGCATCCCTCACGCAAAGAGCGCAACCGGAAAGGTTTTCCCGGCACAAAGAAGTTGGGCGCCCAAAAGGCGCCCAACTCTCATTTATGGAACAGTGTGTGCCGTGCTACTTGCAGCAAGGCTTGTGGTTGCCGCAGCGCTTGATCTTCTTGTCCTTGTAATCCTTACCGAAGATAGTGACATCCTCGTCTTTTGCGGCGACGACGATCTTATCGAGCAGCGCGCCCAGCTGCTCTTGCTCCTCATCGGAAAGCGCAGCGAACAGCTTGTCGGCAGCTGCGACGTTCGCCTCTTCGCGCTTAGCAAGCACATCGGCACCCTCGGCGGTCAGCGTGACGGCATAACCCTCATCGGCCTCGACGATTGCGACCAGACCGCTCTTCTCAGCCTTCTTCACGATGTTTTTCAGATGCTTGCGGCTGAACCCGAAATGCTCGATGAGCTCATCGCGCGTTACGGCCTTTTCCGCATCCAGCGCGCGCAGCAGCGAGCCGACGCCGCGGCGGAAGCTCTTCGGGCCGTTCTTGTGCATGGTGAGGCAAGCGAGCTTCGAAGCCTTCTTCAGTTGCTTGAAAGTGGTGATGGAATCTGCCATGGTGATCATCCTTTTCTTCTTGGCGCATCGCGAAGGCGAAGCGCATGTAAGTCTTACATCATTTCAATGCCGGCTAAAGACCTTAAACGAGTTCGCCAATAATTGCAAGAGAATTATTCACTTTGTTCTATCTGAAATACAACATCAACATAATTATGCCTGATAAAACGGCATATATATTCTAGTGTTGAATTATTCATGAATAAGGATTTACTAATGTTTGGCAGAGAGGCATTTCCATGCTTTTCGATGCAAGCGTACCAACTGGGGAATGTATCGCGCAACGGTTGGAAATCATGGTGTTTGCTATAATCGAGCACGAAAAAGCAGGACGGAAAAGGAGATGGCAACCCATGGAAAAAGCCGAGAGAATCGCGCGGATTGCGGAAATGGAAGAGGCATTCGATAAAGCGGCAGTCGCCGTTTTGGGCTTCGAGCAGGATCTTGATGACTTCGAGGAAGCGCAGGACGCCATCGCGCAGATCGCCCGCTACTATGGCAGTGAGGAGTGGTTTGCCGATCGCGATGCCGATGAGGCGGGATGGCTGCCAGAGGACTTGTCGCGCGGCGTCCTTGGCGAGGATCTTCCATACAATCTGCTGGTCGACTATCGCGATTTGGCGATTCGCATGCTCAAGGTAGCTACGCGGGCTTTGGAAGAATAGCCCGTGATTGAGCGGTACAAGCTTTTCCCCTATATCGTTCAGTCCTTTTGAAATATGCCAGGTAACGGGTACGTGTCCTTTGCTCTTTCTGCTACTCTGATACAAAACGCTTATGCATGTGTTTTTGTGTAAACCGACACGCTTTCGGTGCTTCCCGAAAAGCCTGCCCGATGCGGGCCTGAGATGTTTGGAAGGTGCGTATGAACGCCAAAACGAAACGTCGGATGATTGCGGTGACGGGCATCATCGTCATTGTTGCCGTCATCGTCTTAGCTGTGGTCGGCGGTTCATCTGCCGCGAAGACGGTTTCGGTTGCCGAAGCGCGTACCGTTGCGTCCGATACCAAGATCCAGGTTACGGGTAATGTCGTGGATAACTCTTTCGAGATCGGCAACAACACGCTTACGTTCGAGATTTACGATTCCGCGGCAGACCCCGCAGCCTCGAACACCTTGCATGTTCGCTATGATGGTGGCGTTTCGGCGACCTTCGGTAATGAGGTGACAGCCATCTGCACGGGCAAGAAGGACGCATCGGGCACGCTCGTATGCTCCGAGCTCGTCACGAAATGTCCTTCCAAATATGAATCCGCCGATGGCTCTCTTTCTATTGCCGATCTGCTCGGTTACGGCGATGCGGTCATCGACAAGCCCGTGAAGGTGCATGGCGTCGTCAAAGCGGGCTCCATCGGCACGGTCGATGCTGACCAGCGCTTCATCGTGCAGGATAGTGAGAGCGGCCAAGAGCTGCGCATCTTGTTCCAAGATGCCCTTGCCGATGATATCGCGGATGGCTCCAAGGTTGTGCTGACTGGCTCGCTTTCCGCAGACGGGTCGTTTACGGCAACAGTCGTCGCGCTGGAGGCGTAGCCCATGGCGATTTCGGGATTCGTACTCCTCATCATCGCATTCATCGCATCCATCGTATCGGTTGCAGCATTCGCGCTCGCACGCCCGATGCGCAAGGATGCGCTCACCCGTTGGGGGACGCTTGGTGTAGCAGTGACGTTTTTCGCTCTCCTTGCGGCGTGCTGCGTCCTTGTTGTTGCCTTCATGACGGGGGATACGTCCATCCTCTACGTTCTCGAGGAGCGTTCGCTTTCCACCGATGGCTTCGCATGGTTGTATAAGCTTGCCGGGCTCTGGGCGGGACGCGCGGGCTCCCTTCTGTTCTGGGTGTTCCTGATCTCGCTCTTCAACGTTCTGATTTTGGCGCGTTGGAGCAAAACGAAAGATCGGAAAGACGGCGGAGACGCGAACGCCGCTTCCGGCAACGGCATCGCGGCACGCGCCCGCGCGCTCGATGTCATCGCCATGTCCATCGTGCAGGTCGTCATCGCCATATTCTGTGCGCTGCTTTTGTTTGCTGCCGACAACATGCCGTTCACGCCGACACCGGCATATTTCTTCAATGCTGACGGTTCGCTGACTGCCGCCGCATCGCTCTACTCCATGAATCAACTGCTCGAGCATTGGGCGATGGCAATCCATCCACCGTTGCTTTTCATAGGATATGCGGGGCTCACGGTGCCCTTCGCGTACGGGATGGCCGCGCTCATCGCAAACGATCCGTCCAAGCTGTGGGTTGAGCGTACGACGCGTTTCGTGCTCGCGAGTTGGCTCTTCTTGGGAGCCGGAATCGGGCTTGGTGCCGTATGGGCTTACGTCGTGTTAGGCTGGGGCGGCTATTGGGGATGGGACCCCGTCGAGAACGCGAGCTTGCTCTCATGGCTCGTGTGCGTTGCCCTCGTGCATACGTTTACCGTGTATCGGCATCGCGGCCAGTTCAAACGCTGGGCTGTCCTGTGCGCGTGTCTCGCATTCACATTCGTCATCGTTGCGACCTTCATCACGCGTTCGGGCATCGTGCAGTCGGTGCATGCGTTCGCAGGCGATCCGGTCTCCCTTGCCCTGTTCGGCGGTCTTATCGTCGTAAGCCTTATCTGCCCGATTGCAGGCCTTATCATCCGCAAGGCATCCTTCGGTCCAACCGACAAGGAGTCCGAAGATATCGAGAGCATGGTCAGCAAGGACGCTGCGTATTACTTTAACAATGTCGTCATGATGGTGTTCGTCGTGCTGCTCACCTACATGACCGTAAGCTCCGCATTACCGAGTTGGATGCCATTTGGCGGCGAGTCGCTCGGTGCTACAGCTTACGAGGCCATAGCAAGGCCGCTCGGCATCATCTATCTATTCATCTTAGCGGTCTGCCCGCTGCTTTCGTGGGGAACGACGGATCGGGAAGCCTTTTTACGTCAGGCTAAAGTGCCCGCCATCTGTGCCGTGGTATTGGCCATCGCGCTCATCGTGTGGTGGGCAACGAATCTGAAGCCCGCATACGATGCGGTCATCGCAGATGGCGGTTCGAACGCGATGACCTTGCTCGAAGCAGGCCCTTCTGTCTACTACCATGCGCTCGCGGTCGCAGGCATCATCGTGGCGAGCCTGCTCTTCTTCAATGCGCTGTTCATGTTCGTGCGCAATATCCGCCTGCCGAATAAGCGCGCGGCGGCTATCGGTGGCGGATTCGCGCATATCGCCATGGCGGTCCTGCTAGTAGGCCTCATCGGTTCGTCCATGTATGTCTACGAGAAGACCGGATACCTGCAAATCGATGCGGAAACGCATCAGAGCACGCCGTTTGCAGTGCAGGAATACACGCTCGATTATGCTTCCGACCGCATCATCGATGACTCTGAAGCATCGAACACCGTCGTATATGAGGTCACTTTCGACGTATATCGCGATGGAACGAAAGTCGGTCAGGTGAGCCCTTCCGTTCAAGTCAATGTCGCCACGCAGCAGCGCAAGCTCAATGCAGCGGTTCTCGGTTTCCCGGAAGAGGATTTGTTCGTGGTCTACCAGGGAGTGAATCAAACGGGATGGTTCTCGCTTGATGTACGCATAAATCCCCTGATTACTCTTGTATGGATAGGCTTCGCGATGCTGATGGTCGGCACGGCGTTCGCGTGTTTCGGGAGACGAAGAAGCGCATGACGGCAAAGCATGTCCGCACAACGACACCACCGCTACCGATACCTCCCGCGTCTCTATCGGCGATTTCTGTGCGCGGCGTGTCGAAGGTCTTCGGTGCAAGGCGCGCTCTCGATGACATCTCCTTCGATGTGCCCGAAGGCGCGTTTGTCTCTATCTTCGGTCCGAATGGTGCGGGCAAGACCACGCTTTTGCGCGTGTTGGCGACGCTTGCGCGTCCGACGAGCGGGCAGGTAGTGCTTGAGGGCATCGATACGAAGGAGGAGCCTGACCAGGCGCGTGCGCTTTTGGGGCTCATCTCCCATGCGCCCATGGTATATCCCGACCTGACGGCCGAGGAGAATCTCCTGTTCTATGCGGAGATGTACGGTGTCCAAGATCCGAAGGCTCGCGTGAACGAGCTGTTGGATGCGGTCGGTCTCGCTCACAGACGCCACGATACGCTGCGCACGTTCTCTCGGGGAATGACGCAACGCGTCGCCATTGCCCGTGCGTTGGTTCACGATCCGCGTATCGTGTTTTTAGATGAACCGTACTCAGGTCTCGATCCGTATGCAGTCGATGTGTTCGACAGCCTGCTTTCCGACTTGCGTGGCGGGCGTACGTTCGTCATGGTGAGCCATGACCTTAAAAAGGGACTTGCCATGTGCTCGCATGCGCTCGTCATGGCACGGGGCCAGCTGGTGTCGTTCCAAGCGAAAGACGAGATCGATACCGTGGCATTCGAGCGCTTATACCGCCAGATTGTCGGCATGGGGGTGGCGTGATGCAATACGCACAGTCGAAAAAACCCTCCACCTGGCAGCATTTCTGCATCCTTTTGCGCAAGGACCTGCGTCGTGAGTTCCGCACCCGAGAGATGCTGACATCGATGGGCTTGTACGCATTGCTCGTCATCATCGTGTTCGGCGCGGCGCTTGCGCTGACGGCGCGCGGTGTCGACATCGTCAGCATGGGTGGCGGGCTCATCTGGGTGCTCATCGTGTTCACCTCGCTGCTGGGTCTCGGACGCTCATTTTCCTACGAGAAGGATCAAGGTTGCATCGAGGGCGTCCTGCTCGTCCCCATGGACCGCTCCGTCATCTTCCTGGCGAAGGCGGTCGCGAACATGTTGTTCATGCTGGTCGTTGAGATCATCGCGGTTCCCTTGTTCTATTTCTTCTTCATGACCGGTTCTGAAACCTCATCGACGTTTCTATGGATCATCGTCCCGCTCGTGTTGGGAACCATCGGCATGGCTGGCATCGGGACGATGCTCTCGACAATCACCATGCATACCCGCGCTGCCGATGTCATGCTCGCCGTTTTGTTCGTGCCCATCATCTTCCCATTGCTGTATGCGTGCACGACCGCTACGACAGCCGCTATCATTGGTTCGGTGGCATGGATGGATTATTTCGTGATCCCGCTCGTCATTGCGGCGGGTTTCGATATCATCATGTTGCTCGTGTGTTGGGTGCTGTACGATTTCGTGATATCGTCTTAAGAGGAAAAACGTCACCAAGTTCCGCAAGAAAGGATGAGCGTATGTCGCGATCAGGCGGAAGCGCGGAAGCCCGAAGCATAGGCAAACCTGTGAAGCTGCCCGATGCGGGCGGTTGGCAGGATGCAATCGCCGTGCCCGCAGCCATAGCGGGCGCGATACTCACGACTGCAGGTTTCCTGATGGCGTTTCTGTGGGCTGCGCCGGTGAACGGCGCTGCCGTCAACGGTTTCGAGATGATCGGCGATACGGTCGTTACGCATCAGCAGCTCATCTCGCAGAAGATCTTCTACTTCCATATGCCTGCAGCTATCGTGAGCTTCTTCTCGCTGGTTATGGCGGCATTCTATGGAGTTCGCTTCCTCATGACCCGCGAACAGCGTTTCGATACCTGTTCGCGTGCTCTCATGGAAATCGCCTTGCTCTTCGTGATCATGACGATGATCACAGGCGATTTATGGACGCGCTTCGAATGGGGCGTGTGGTGGACGTGGGAGCCGCGTCTTACCACCTATCTCATCCTCATGCTCATAGTCATCGCGTATTTCGTACTGAGAAACGCCGTTGACGAGCCCGAGAAGCGAGCGACCTTCGCGAGCGTCGTGAGCATCATCGCGCTTGTCGACGTACCCATCTGCTTCATGGTGACGAGGCTGATTCCCTCGAGCGTGCATCCCGTGGTCTTGCGGGAGGGCGGGATGTCCTTCGACATGGGCGTAACCGTGCTGGTGGTGCTCATCGGCATGCTGTGTCTCGGACATGCGCTCTACCGCTTGCGTTTCCGTGCGCTTCGCTTGAGCGAGCGAATGGAGGCGCTGAAGGAAGCGCTCGACGAGCGCCCGGCAAGCCATTATCCGAGCAACGTTCAACCGACTATCGCACCACCGGTTGCAACTCCATCGATTACGGAGTTGGCAAATGATCCTTTGCCAGATGAGCCCGATCCAGACGAAGGGAAGCCTGCAACGGCAGTGCGCCCCAACGGAGAGCTTCGTCCGAACAAAGGACGTATTAAAGGCGAATACCCGACCTGCTTATTGCGGTAAGCGCATACGATAGAAGGAGAAACAGATGAACCCGATCCTTGCCGATATCTATAGCACCATCATTCCGTCTGCACCGTATCTCATCGCGGCTTATGCGCTTATCTGGCTTGTGCTTCTGGTGTACGTCGCCTTCGTTGTGAGGGGCATAAAGAAAACCGAGCGCGAGATGGCTGCGCTCGAATTGGCTATCCAGAAAGAATATGCGGCAGACGAGTAGCGCGGTCCGAACACCGCAGGAGGCGATGGCATCTGGCCAGCGTGCGATGACCTGGCTAGCCGATGCGGTTTCCTAGCGCTTCCATGCTTTCGCCAACTCCTTGATACCCGATTCGATCTTAAACGAGGGTATGCCGGCGAATCCGATGAGCACATACCGCCAGTCTGCAGGCGGCTCTGCATGCCAGTACGGGCTTGTGGGATACACGCGCACGCTCGATGCCAAGGCTGCATCGATGAGCTCCTGTTCGCTGCGTCCATCGCGGGCACGTGCGAGAGCGAAGAGGCTGCTCGTGCTCTCGATGATCTCGAAATCCTTCCCTAAGTTGTTGCGTATTGCGCGCATAAGGCGTTCCCGTTTCTGCTGCACTGCGGTTCTCGTGCGTCGGATGTGCGCCAACCATTGGCCACTGCGCATGAATTCGGCCATGGCGGCTTGCGTTTGCCAGGGAACGGAAGGATGCAGGCTCCGCTTACGCTGCTTCCATTTCAGCATGAGCGCTGCCGGGAGTACCGCGTAACTCAGGCAGATGGACGGGGTGAATGAATTCGAGAACGTTCCGAGCGTGATGACACGGTCTTCGGTGTCGAGCGCGGCCAGTGCCGGCAGCCTCGGATTGCTGGTTTCGAATTCCCAGCAGTACTCATCATCGATGATGTACGCCTGTGTTTCATCTGCCCATGCGACGAGTTTCCTCCTTATTTCGATTGGCATGGTCGCGTTCGATGGGAATTGGCTTACTGGCGTGGCGAACGCGATATCGACCCCTTTGAGGTAGGAGGCAGCATCATCCCAGGTTGGATAGGGGAGGACGGGAATGCTCGTCATCGCGAACCCGGCTTCCGAAAGGCGAAGGGCAACTTCGTTGTAACCAGGTTCTTCCATGGCGA
>JAUNJT010000023.1 GCA_030533105.1 Eggerthellaceae bacterium | reverse complement strand
CCGACAACGCTGGCGGCATCGCTGAGATGGCCGGTCTTCCCGAAGAGATCCGCGATCGCACCGACGCGCTCGACGCCGTGGGCAACACCACCGCCGCCATCGCAAAGGGCTTTGCGATTTCTTCCGCAGGCCTTTCCGCTATCTCCTTGTTCGTCTCCTATCAGGCAACCATGCATGCATCGCTGCCTGGCTTCGAGCTCACGCTCACGAACCCGCTCATCGTCGCCGGCATCTTCATCGGCGCCATGATGCCGTTCATGTTCGCCGCTCTGACCATGGGCGCCGTTTCCCGCGCTGCCCATGCGATGGTCGAAGAGGTCCGTCGTCAGTTCCGTGAGATCCCGGGCATCATGGAGTACAAGGCCCAGCCTGAGTATGACAAGTGCGTTGCGATCTCCACGACCTCCGCTCTGCATGAGATGATGCTTCCCGGCATCCTCGCCGTCATCGTTCCCATCATCATCGGTTGCTTCGACCCGGCAATGCTCGGCGGCTTCCTCGCTGGCGCCGTGTCCACCGGTATGCTGATGGCCATCTTCATGTCCAACGCTGGTGGCGCTTGGGACAATGCTAAGAAGTACATCGAGCAGGGCTTCTTCGGTGGCAAGGGCTCCGATGCCCACAAGGCCGCCGTCGTCGGCGACACCGTCGGTGACCCGTTCAAGGACACCTCTGGTCCGTCCATGAACATCTTGATCAACTTGATGACCATCATCTCGTTGACCTTCGCACCGCTGTTCATCGTCATCCAGAACATGCTCTAAGCGGGGCAGTAGGCGCATTCCTGTTCCGTCTAGCATGAACCGAGGGCGTCTCCGAAAGGGGACGCCCTCTTTTCGAATAAGAGTTTACGCACGCGAGCATCCGAGTATAATAGCCGGGCAATGTTTACTTCCGAGAACATAAAGCCTGCCTTCAAGGCCGCGATTCCCATCATGTTGGGTTATGTCGCCATAGGCATCCCATGCGGCATCCTATCCTCATCCATAGGCTTGGATGCGGTGCAGGTGTTTCTGATGTGCGCGCTGTTCTACAGCGGAGCCGGCCAGTTCATGATTCCCAACATGTGGCTTGCCGCTTCTCCGATCGCATCCATCATCCTAAGCGTGTCGTTCGTGAACACGCGTCAGATGCTGTATTCCGCCGCGTTCGCCCCTTGGTGCGAGGGCGTCTCGAAGAGGCTCGCGTTCTGGTTCTCCGCCACGGTTACCGATGAGAGCTTCGGCGTGAACACGAAGATGTTCGAGCAGGGTGGCTGGTCGGTTGAGCGTGCCACCTTCGTCAACGTGTTCTCGCAATCATCATGGACGGTCTCCTGCGTGATCGGCGTGCTCGTCGGCAATGCGATAGGCATTCCGCTTGCCATCGCCGCGTTCGCTATGACGTCGATCTTCATCTGCCTGCTCGTTACGCAGAAGTTCACTGCCGCCAATGTGGTCGCTGCCGTATGCGCCATCCTCGGCGTATTCGTATGCAAGCTCGTGGGGCTTACGGGTCCGGCCATCTTCTTCGGCGCGATCATAGGCGTCGTCTGTGCGATCGTCTTCTCGCGCGTGAAAGAGAAGGTGAGCTGATGGAACCGATCTCCTGGACAGGTTTTTGGATCATCTTCGGAACCTGCGCGCTGACCATCCTCGCGTGCCGCGTCCTGCCGCTGTTCCTATTGAAAGGCCGCGAGCTCCCGCCGCGCGTTACCGAGGCGCTCGGTTTCATCCCGTCTGCCGCCTTCGCAGCGCTTGTTGCAAACGATCTATTGACCCCGGGCATGTTCGATGCGGGGATATGGCCGGCTGCCGCTCCTTTGGTGGCTGCCCTTGCCGTCGTGGTCGTGGCACGGCTTTCGAAATCGCTTCTATGGAGCGCAGTCGTGGGCGTCGCGGTGTATGCCGTGCTGATTTACCTGTTCTAATGGGGTTTTGGCATCTTTTGCACCGCTTGGTTGAGCGTGCGTCACAGTATGCACATTTCGATAAAAATGCTTGCTAAATGAAATGATGGGGATTATACTATCTATTCGCGTCTTTACAACGTCACCTTGTTTTATTCGAAGGTTTATAGAAGGAAACGAAATATCATGGACATCATTCGTGCAATCGAGCAGCAGCAGGTCAAGCAGGATCTTCCTGAATTCCACGTTGGCGACAACGTTAAGGTTCATTATCTGATCACCGAGGGCAACCGCGAGCGCATCCAGGTCTTCCAGGGTGACGTCATCCGTCGTCAGGGCTCTGGCGTCCGCGAGACGTTCACCGTCCGCAAGATCAGCTTCTCCATCGGCGTTGAGAGGACCTTCCCGGTTCATTCTCCGAAGATCAAGAAGATCGAAGTCGTCCGCGAAGGCGATGTCCGCCGTGCCAAGCTCTACTACCTCCGCAAGAAGGTCGGCAAGGCCGCGAAAATCAAGGAGAAGGCATTCCGCTAATCCGCAAGAATCAAACCGCCGCAAGGCGGTTTTTCTTTTATGGTATGCTTTTTCAAGAAGGTGTAGGTAAGCGAGCGCGAAGGGGAGTGCCATGGTTGCTAAGCGCATTGTCGGACGTAGCGCGACGTCGCACGCATTGACCATCGCCCAGATCAAGGAGCGCATCGCCACAGCCGATGAGGAAGCCTTAGAGGCGCTTGAGCGCGCTTATGCATCAGATTCCCGCAAAGGGGTGCAGCAGGCCCTCAAATCGGCTCGTAGCCGCCTAGACGCGCAAGCTCAGGAGATAGCGCGCGTCAAGGAACTCTACGCTTTCCAGGATGAACTCGCGCGTTCCTTCCTAGAACGTAAGAATATCGAGATAGATCATGACCCGATTATCGTCGGGCTTGACGAAGTAGGACGCGGACCTTTGGCCGGTCCCTTGGCGGTAGGCGCGGTCGTCCTTCCGCGTGACGCGATTATCGAAGGCTTGAACGATTCGAAGAAGATCGCACCTGAAAAGCGCGAGCAGATAGCGGATGCTGTCAAAAGCGAAGCCTTAGCGTGGAGCATCCAATACATCGAACCCGCTCAGATCGATGCATGCGGTATGTCCGCGAGCCTCGTCGTCGCATTTCGCCGCGCTATCGCGGATATCGAGGATAAGGGCATCGTCCCTGATGTTGTCTTGCTCGATGGCAATCCCATGCATCTCGATCCGCGTGAGGTAAACGTCATCAAAGGCGACGGACGGTGCGCCTCTATCGCTGCCGCATCGATCATCGCCAAAGTCGAACGCGACGAGCTTATGTGCCGATATGCAGAAAAGTATCCCCAGTATCAATTCGATGCATGCAAGGGATATCACTCCGAAGAGCATGCTCAGGCGATCAGAGAATACGGGCTTTCCCCGATTCATCGGAAAAGCTTCTGCACGGCGTTTCTGCAAGAGACCTTGTTCTAGATTTGCTATGGTTTCGCTATGGGTTATACCGTGAACATACTGGGTGCCGGACTTGCGGGAAGCGAGGCTGCGCTTATCCTTGCCAGCCATGGGATCACCGTTCGCCTCATTGAGATGAGACCGGTGGTAAAGACCCCCGTTCATGCCACATCCGATTGCGCCGAACTCGTCTGCTCGAATTCGTTTAAGAGCCTCAATCCCCATAGCGCGGCGGGCATGCTCAAAGACGAGCTTAAAAGCCTCGGCTCGTTCGTTTTCAAAGTGGCATGCGAGAATAGCGTAGCAGCGGGAGGCGCGCTTGCGGTTGATAGGAAGGCTTTCGCTTCCGAGGTCACGCGTCTCATCGAAGAAAACCCTTATATTTCGCTCGAGCGCCGCGAGGCGATAGATGTGTATGCAGAGGCAGCGAACTGCGATGCGCTGATCATCGCGACCGGCCCGCTCACTGCCGACTCGCTCGCTGAATCCATCATCGACTTAACAGGATCGGGAGCGCTCGCATTCTATGATGCCGCCGCCCCGATCGTCGTCGCCGACTCGCTCGATCGTTCTGTTATCTTCAGCCAAAGCAGATACGAGGATGGCGCTGGCGACTATCTCAATGCACCGATGGATAAGGAAGAGTACGAAGCCTTCATCGACGCATTGCTCGATGCGGAGAGGGTCGTCGCGCGCGATTTCGAGCAGAAGGATCTGTTCCAGGCATGTCAGCCTATCGAAGAGGTTGCCCGTGCCGGTCGCGATGCTCCGCGTTTCGGAGCCCTAAAGCCCGTTGGTTTGACCGATCCGAGGACGGGGAGGCGGCCGTGGGCCGTGGTGCAACTGAGAGCCGAAGATGCCTATGCGTCGAGCTACAACCTCGTCGGTTTCCAAACCAACCTGACGTTTCCCGAACAACGGCGCGTTTTCCGGATGATACCGGGCCTTGCCGATGCGGAATTCGCCCGATACGGGGTGATGCATCGCAATACCTTCATCGATGCCCCGCACCTGCTCGATCCCTCGCTTCGCTTGCTTGGCGGGAAGGCGAAGGATGTAGATACGCCCATATTCTTCGCCGGGCAAGTGAGCGGAACGGAAGGATACGTCGAGGCGATCAGGTCGGGCATGCATGCCGCGCTTTCCGTCGCTGCCCTTGCCAAAGGGATAGATCCCGTGGCGCTTCCTGTAGACACCGCATTCGGCGCGCTTATCGCCTATGCGACCGATCCGGAAACGAAGGACTATCAACCCTCTCATGTGAATTTCGGGCTGATGCCTCCTTTGGATACGCGCATCCGGAACAAGAAGGAAAGGTATGCGGCGTATGCGAAGCGCGGTGCCGATTCGATGAATACATACATCGACGAACTGAAGAAGGCCGGTCTATACATAGACCGTGAAGGATAGGGAATCGTATGGCGCAAGGGGAAAAACATAAGAGCGATGCTGCCCACTCCGGGTCAGATGTGGTCATCGACGAAGCGCTCGAGCGTGCCATCTCGGCGTATTGCGACTCGCTTATGGTCGAGCGGAACGTCTCTGTCCATACGATACGGGGCTATTCCTCCGACCTCTACGATTACGCGCGTTGGGCGGCCAGGCGCGAGGTCGATGCCCTCGAGCCAACATTCAGGGAGCTTCGCGCCTATCTTGCAGAGCTCGACCGCGCGCAGTATTCCCGTAAGACCATCAATAGGCGCTTAAGCTCGCTGAAAGGCTTCTTTCGGTGGCTTATGGTCACAGGCCAGATCGATAAGGATGCCTCAAGCGTCCTGCAGGGTCCCAAGCAGCCGAAAAGCCTTCCGCATGTCATTCGCCCCCACGACATGGTGAAGCTTCTGCGCGTCTACTCCGATCGCGACTTGCAAGGCGATCCGCGCGAGCAGACTCCTTCCGATATGCGCAATCAGGCCATCCTTGAATTCCTTTATGCTTGCGGTGCCCGCGTTTCCGAGGCATCGGGATTGCTGCTCTCATGCGTTGATTTCGAGAGCGGACAGGTGAAGGTGTTCGGCAAAGGCTCCAAGGAGCGCATCATCCCGCTTCATGATCTCGCGATCAAATCGATGAGCGCCTATGAGAGGATCGCCCGCCCGAAGCTTCTCAAAGGTGAAACCTCGGAATACTTCTTCGTGTCGAACCGTGGCAATCAGATGTCGACGAATGCCATCCGCGCCATGTTCAAGGAGGCGCTTGTGCAGGCAGGGCTCGACGAGACCCTCTCGCCTCATTCCATGCGCCACACCTTCGCCACCGACATGCTTACCGGGGGAGCGGATTTGCGGAGCGTGCAGGAGATGCTCGGCCATGCGAGCCTCTCGACGACCCAGATCTACACCCATCTATCCGCTTCGCGCCTGAAAGAGGTTCATCGCCAGGCGCATCCGCGTGGATGATATTTCACATCTGTTCGTTTCATTTCCAAT
Source organism: Eggerthellaceae bacterium (assembly GCA_030533105.1). Taxonomy (GTDB): domain Bacteria; phylum Actinomycetota; class Coriobacteriia; order Coriobacteriales; family Eggerthellaceae; genus SIG42. The sequence goes on along the minus strand of JAUNJT010000023.1, from coordinate 10,958 downwards.
AAAGCGGTACAATAGAAAGTCGCACGAAATCGTTTTATTTTCGTGCAACGATTTTGCAATCCGAAACGCTTTGCGTGTGGAGGTGAACACGGGATTATGGGTCAGGACGCCATCGTCATCAAGGGTGCGCGTGAGCATAACCTCAAGAACATCGACCTGTCGATTCCGCGCGATAAGCTCGTTGTCATCACGGGACTGTCGGGCAGCGGGAAGTCGAGTTTGGCATTCGACACGATGTACGCTGAAGGTCAGCGCAGATACGTCGAGAGCCTCTCGAGCTATGCCCGCATGTTCCTCGGCCAGATGAGCAAACCCGATCTCGATAGCATCGATGGCCTTTCCCCGGCGGTTTCCATCGACCAGAAGACGACGAGCAAGAACCCGCGCTCCACTGTCGGAACCACAACCGAGATATACGATTACTTAAGGCTTCTGTTCGCCCGCATCGGCATTCCGCATTGTCCGGAGTGCGGGCGCCCCATCGTCTCCCAGACGACCGATCAGGTCACCGATGCCATCTTGGATCTCGCGAAAACCGAGGGTACGCGCGCCTTGATCATGGCTCCTGTCGTTGAAGGCAGGAAGGGCGAATTCACGAAGCTGTTCATCGACCTTTCGAAAGAGGGCTTCACGCGCGTTCGCATCGACGGTGAAGTCATAAAGCTCGATGGCGAGCCTCGGACCTTGAACAAGAAGATCAAGCACTTCATCGATGTCGTCGTCGACCGCGTGCAGCTCAAAGAGAGCGCAACGAGCCGTATCGCCGAGGCTGTCGAGCTCGCTACGAAGCTCGCTTCCGGGCGCGTGCTCGTGCAGATCTTGGATGATAAGGGAAATCCTCTCGAGGAACCCGTTCCCAAATCGAGCGGGGCGACCGGTGGTCTGGCTAAGGGAGAGCATCTCTTCTCCCTTGCGCTCGCATGCCCTGAGCATGGGTACTCTATCGATAAGCTCCAGCCCAGGGATTTCTCCTTCAATGCCCCGTATGGCGCGTGCCCTGATTGCTTGGGTATCGGCAGCAGGGAAGAAGTCGATGCGGGCCTTTTGGTCCCCAACACCTCTCTCTCGCTCGAAGATGGCGCCATCGAGGCTTTCAAGAACGGCAATTACTATCCGCAGATTTTAGCTGCGGTTGCCAAGCACATGGGCTCGAGCCCGAATACCCCTTGGGAAGATCTTCCGGAGAAAACCCAGGATGCGCTTCTGTACGGACTCGGGAGGGAGAAGGTCCGCGTCGATTACCGTACGGTCGATGGGCGTGAGACATGGTGGTACATCACATGGGAAGGCGCATGCGAGGCCGTCATGCATCGGTATGGCGAGTCTAAAAGCGACATGCAGCGCGAGAAGCTGTCCCGCTACTTCGCAACCATGAAGTGCCCGACGTGCCATGGCAAAAGGCTCAAGCCCGAGATCCTGGCGGTCACAGTCGGCGGCAAGTCGATCATCGATGTGACGGAGCTAAGCGCAAAAGACTGCCTTGCGTTCTTCAAGGGACTTGAGTTCTCAGGCCAGCATGCCCGCATCGCCGTCCCCATCTGCAAGGAGATCGTCGCGCGCCTTCAGTTCCTCGTCGATGTCGGATTGGATTACCTGACGCTCGATAGGGCGACGGCGACGCTATCAGGCGGGGAGGCGCAACGCATCCGTCTCGCGACGCAGATCGGCGCTGGCTTGATGGGCGTGCTCTACATCTTAGACGAGCCTTCCATCGGCTTGCACCAGCGCGATAACGCTCGTCTCATCGCGACGCTCGAGCATCTCCGCGATCTCGGAAACACCGTGGTCGTCGTCGAGCACGACGAGGACACCATACGAAGCGCCGACTACGTCGTCGATATGGGCCCTGGTGCCGGAGAGCATGGCGGTTATGTCGTCGCAAGCGGAACGCCGGATGAAATCATGGAGGCAAAGGATTCGCTGACGGGCGATTACCTAAGCGGTAAACGTTCCATCCCCGTTCCGAAGATCCGCAGGAAACCGGATAAGGGTATGCTTGCGCTATTCGGGGCATCCGAGAACAACTTGAAGAACCTCGATGTCGAGATCCCGCTCGGCACGCTTACGGTTGTGACGGGTGTGTCCGGCTCAGGTAAAAGCTCGCTTGTCACCGATACCCTGGCTCCTGCCTTGGCGAATCGCGTCAACCATGCGCACCGCCGCTGCGGGTCGTATAAGAAGCTCGCCGGTTCCGAGAACATCGATAAGGTCATCAACATCGACCAAAGCCCGATCGGCCGTACGCCGAGGTCGAATCCAGCCACGTATATCGGATTGTGGGATGATATCCGCGCTCTGTTCGCGTCGACGACCGAATCGAAGGCGAGGGGTTACAGTCCAGGCCGTTTCTCGTTCAATGTGAAAGGCGGGCGCTGCGAGGCGTGCAAGGGCGATGGGCAGATCAAGATCGAGATGCACTTCCTTCCCGATGTGTACGTGCCGTGCGAGGTCTGCGGAGGCAAGAGGTACAATCGCGAGACTTTGCAGGTGACGTATCGCGGCATGAACATCGCCGATGTCCTCGACATGACCGTCGAGGAGGCGCTGCATTTCTTCGAGCATATCCCGGGCATCGCGCGCAAGCTCAAGACCATGTACGATGTCGGTTTGGGATACATCCGCTTAGGCCAGCCTGCGACGACGCTTTCGGGCGGCGAGGCGCAGCGTGTCAAGCTCTCAAGCGAGTTGCAGCGCAAGCAGACGGGTAAGACCTTCTACATCCTCGATGAGCCGACGACCGGCTTGCACTTCGACGATGTGCGCCAGCTCCTCGAGGTGCTCGAGCGCCTCGTCGATCGCGGTAACACGGTTTTGGTGATCGAGCATAACCTCGACATCATCAAAAGCGCCGACTATATCATCGATCTCGGTCCCGAAGGGGGAGATGGCGGAGGAACCGTTGTGGCTCAAGGCACGCCCGAAGAGATCGCCGACATCCCCGAAAGCTACACGGGCGAGTTCCTCAGAAGGCTGTTTGGCGCCTGAAAGAGGGCATTGGCAGGCCATTTTGCTACGCTCGCTGACAGCTTTGTTTCGTAACCGTTACGACAGGCACGCATATCTTTTCGCTTTCTTATAATGACCATGGAAACGTACACGTTTGTGTAGGGTTATGCGAGCGTGCGCACTTAAGCGCTCTCCCGCGAATAATGTATCCAAAAGGAGGATATTGTGAGTTACGTTGACCGCATCATCGAGCAGGTAAAGGAAAAGGATGCTGACCAGCCGGAGTTCATCCAGGCTGTTACCGAGGTTTTGACCTCTCTCGAGCCCGTTTTCGAGGCGCATCCCGAATATGAGGCAGCTGGTCTGCTGGAGCGTTTGGTCGAGCCCGAGCGCATCATCATGTTCCGCGTCCCGTGGACCGATGACGAAGGCAAGGTTCAGGTCAATCGCGGTTTCCGCGTCCAATTCAATAGCGCGATCGGCCCCTACAAGGGCGGCCTTCGTCTCCATCCCTCCGTTAACCTCGGCATCCTGAAGTTCTTGGGCTTCGAGCAGATCTTCAAGAACAGCCTGACCACGCTTCCCATGGGCGGCGGCAAGGGCGGCTCCGACTTCGACCCGAAGGGCAAGAGCGACGGCGAGGTCATGCGCTTCTGCCAAAGCTTCATGACCGAGCTTTGCAAGCACATCGGTGCTGACACCGATGTCCCGGCTGGCGATATCGGCACGGGCGCGCGTGAGATCGGCTACATGTTCGGCCAGTACAAGCGCCTGCGCAATGAGTGGGTCGGCGTTCTGACCGGCAAGGGCCTTTCCTATGGCGGCTCCCTTGCACGTACCCAGGCAACCGGTTACGGTGCCGTGTACTTCGTTCAGGAATACCTGAATTGCCATGATGACGAGATCGCAGGCAAGACCGTATGCGTCTCCGGTGCCGGCAACGTCGCGATCTATGCCATCGAGAAGGCCGAGACCTTGGGTGCCAAGGTTGTCACCTGCTCCGATTCCACGGGCTGGATCTACGATCCCGAGGGCATCGACGTCGAGCTCTTAAAGCAGATCAAGGAAATCGAGCGCGCACGTCTCACCGAGTATGCGGCCCGCCGTTCCTCTGCCGTCTATCATGAGGGCCGCGGTCTGTGGATCACTCCGTGCGACATCGCGATGCCATGCGCAACGCAAAACGAGCTCCTCATCGACGACGCCAAGGCTCTCGTCGAGAACGGCTGCAAGATCGTGGCCGAGGGCGCGAACATGCCCACCACGCTTGACGCAACGCTCTATCTGCAGGAGAACGGCGTTATCTTCATGCCTGGCAAGGCAGTCAACGCAGGTGGCGTTGCCACGTCCGGTCTTGAGATGTCCCAGAATTCCGAGCGCCTCAGCTGGTCGTTCGACGAGGTCGACGAGAAGCTCAAGGGCATCATGAAGAGCATTTACCATGCCGCTGATGATGCTGCGAAGGAATATGGCCATGAGGGCAACTTCGTCATGGGCGCTAACATCGCCGGCTTCAAGAAGATCGCCGATGCCATGATGGCTCAGGGCATCGTGTAAGATTCACTTTATTGCCGATTGCATAAATCCGCAGGATGCGGTCGTCCATTAGGACGACCGCATCTTTTACGCTTAAACGAGGATGCGGTATCATATTCCCATGAAACCGATAACGCTTTCAAACACCATTGGGCATTTCAAGACGATCACGCATCACAAGCTATTGGTGATGCAGTTGATGATCCGCTTGGGTTTGGTCTGGCAGGGTGTCAACCACGATAATTCCAAATACGCTCCCGTAGAGTTCTGGCGCGGTGCGCGCTACTTCCAGGGCACACGCAGTCCCAATGCCGCCGAGCGCGAGGATCTCGGGTATACCGAGGCGTGGATGCACCACAAGGGCAGGAACAAGCATCATTTCGAATACTGGATGGATGTCGGCAAGGATAAGTCGAAGGGCATGCAGGGCATGCCGATGCCGACGCGCTACATCGTCGAGATGTTCTGCGATCGCGTTGCCGCATGCAAGGTCTATCAGCAAGACGCGTATACCGACGCGAGCCCTCTCGAGTATTTCCTCACGCATAAGTACAACCTCATGATGCATCCGGATACCGCAGCCATCCTCGAGGTGATGCTAAGGTACCTTGCCGAGAACGGGGAGGAAGAAGCGATCCGATATATCCGCGAGAACATCGTGAAGCCGCGATTCAGTTACGGTGAAGGTGCGCGGTATTAGGCCTATCGCATATGGGAGCGCTAAAGAACACATCCGAGCGCCTGGAAGAGAAGCTTGAGCGGATCAAGCAGGAACTGAACCATGTTCCGGCTTTGCCCGGCGTATATCTATGGAAGGATGCCTCCGGCGAGGTCATCTACGTCGGAAAGGCCAAGCAGCTTCGCGCACGTATGAGGCAATACGTCAACTTCCAAGACGAGCGCGCGAAGATACCGCTTTTGGTGGAGCAAATCGATTCCTTCGATTATGTCGTTGTCGAGAGCGAACATGAATCGCTCGTGCTCGAGAACAACCTCATCAAACAGTACAGCCCCTTCTTCAATGCGGATTTCAAGGACGATAAATCGTATCCCTTCATCGCGCTTACGAAAGGCGATGTGTTCCCTGCATTGAAATTCACCCGCGAGCAGCATGTTGCTGAGACGAGGTATTTCGGGCCCTACACGAATAGTCGGGCGGCTCGCGACCTTATCGATATCGCACGCAGGATCGTTCCTATATGCTCGGCGACGTGCGCGCAATGGAAGGCCTTGAAGCGCTCGCTCGAGCGCAATGGCCAAGGCGATATGTTAAAGGACGCATCGACCCAACCTTGTTTCGATGCGCATATCGGCATCGGGCCCGGTGCCTGCTGCGCGCAGATAACCCCGGATGAGTACGCCCAAAACGTCAAACGCGTCGAGCGTTTCTTGTCGGGGCACCGTACGGAGTTCATCGATGATCTGACGTTCGAGATGCAAGAAGCCGCGCAAGATCTCGATTTCGAGCGTGCAGGTCGCATCAAAGCGCGCATCGATACCATCAAGCAGCTCAATGACCGTCAGCATGCGGTTTCTGCAAGGAATCTGAATGCCGATGTCATCGGGTTATTCCGCGAGGAGACAGTTGCGGGCGTCCATGTCTTCATCATCCGCGAGGGGCGGATCATCAACAACAACGACTTCGTCTTGAACAAAGGCAAGAACGTTCCCGATGACGATCTGCTCCATAACTTCCTGTTGCGTTACTACGACTCGACCACCTCGATCCCGCGTGAAGTGATCGTCCGCACATTGCCCGACGACACGGAGGCGATGGAGGCGTGGCTTACGGATAAGCTCGCAAGCGCGCATGGCGCCAAAGTGGCCTTCACCGCCCCGAAACGGGGTGAGAAGGCAGAGCTCGTCTCCTTGGCCGAGAAGAACGCTTCGCATGCGCTCAAGCGATACAAGGTGCGTACGAATTACGAGGATGCGCGCGTTAACGATGCGCTTCTGCAGCTTGAAAGCGCGCTTGCGCTCGATGACGCTCCCATGCGGATCGAGTGCTACGACATCTCCACGATCCACGGGTCCTATACCGTTGCCTCCATGGTCGTGTTCACGGGAGGTCGTCCCGATAAGGGGCAGTATCGGAGATTCAAGATAAAGACGCCGCTTGATGAGGCGAACGATTTCCTATGCATGCAGGAGGTTATGAGCAGGCGGTTCGATCCGGAGCGCCTCGAAGATGAGCGATTCGGACGAAAGCCCGACCTCGTTATATTGGATGGCGGGAAGCCGCAGCTTACCGCCGCGATGGAGATGTTTTCTGCGCTCGGCATCGACGATATCGCGCTTGCGGGCCTTGCGAAGCAAGATGAGGAATTGTTCGTTCCCTGGCAACCCGAAGGTCCGCTCGTCCTGCCAAGCGGATCGGCATCGCTTTACCTCGTCAAGCAGATCCGCGACGAAGCGCACCGGTTCGCGATCACGTATCATCGCGAACTGCGCGGCAAGGGCATGACGGCGAGCATCCTCGACGATGTGGCCGGCATAGGTCCCGTTCGCAAGAAAGCGCTTTACAAGCATTTCAAATCGTTCAAGAACATCAAGAACGCAAGCCTCGAGCAGTTACGTGAGTGCCCGGGAATCACCGACGAGGTCGCTACGGAGCTGTATCGGGTTTTGGTGCGGTACAATACCGAAAGGAACGAAGAAAAGGAGTTCGTATGAGCGAACTGAAAGAAATTGCGCAGGCTTCTTCTGATATCGAAGGATTGAACGTGCCGCAGCTCGTCATCATCAGCGGCATGAGCGGCGCAGGCCGTACCGAGGCGATGCACGTATTCGAGGACCTCGGATACTACTGCGTCGATAACCTTCCCTCAAGCCTTATCAGCAACCTTCTCGACCTTGCCTATCTGCCCGGCCAAAGCAGCGAATCCCATCGTGTTGCCGTGGTGTGCGACACCCGAAGCGGTGAATACTTCACGGGGCTTAATGATGAGATCGAGCTATTGAACAAACGCGGCATCGATTACGCGATTCTGTTCTTGGACGCTGCAGACGAGAAGCTCATCGCCCGCTATAAATCGAGCAGGCGCAGGCATCCTCTGTGCGAGGACGGATCGAGCATCGCTGCGGGCATCCAGCGCGAACGGAGCATCTTGTTCTGGCTTCGCGAGAACGCCCACTACGTGATCGACACGACCGACATGCTCCCGCAGAAGCTCCGCTCGACCATTCGCGATCTGTTCGCGAGCGGGCAGGAGCGCAAGGGTTTGGCCGTCACGGTCTACTCGTTCGGGTTCAAGCACGGCGCCCCGCTCGATGCCGATATCGTGATCGACGTCCGCTTCCTTCCGAATCCGTTCTACGATCCCGATCTCCGCTATCTCACGGGTTTGGACAAGCCTGTCCGCGATTTCGTGATGTACAACGCCCAAACCGAGGCGTTCATCAAGCAATGGCATGCTCTACTCGATTGCGTGATGCCGGGTTATGTCGCCGAAGGCAAACAGCAGCTTGCCATAGCGGTCGGTTGCACGGGTGGGCAGCATCGCAGCGTGACGCTCGCTGAGGAGACGGGCGATTATCTTAAATCGCTCGGATATCGCGTGAGCGTGGCTCATCGTGATTTGAAGTTGGCCGAGAACAAGGCTACCGAGGTGGAGTAGGCGATGGGCGAGTTCTTACAAATCGACGATACAGCATGTGAGGGCATCCCAGAGCTTACGCGTCTGGTGACGCGACCTGCGCATGCTGCTCCGCTTCGCACCGTCGTCGTGGGCGGCGGTACAGGTGCATCCGTTTCCATCCGTGCGCTTCGCTCGATCGGCATCTGCCCGGATGCCGTTGTGGCGATGGCCGACGATGGCGGTTCGACGGGCTTGCTTCGCTCGCGTGATGATATGACGCCTCCTGGCGATGTCCGTAAGTGCCTCGTCGCCCTTGCCGGCGATACAGCCTCGCCGTTCGCGCGTGCATTTTCCGGTCGAATGCCAGACATCGAAGATCATGCTTTGGGCAATCTGCTTTTAGCGGCGTTAGAGGATGAATGCGGATCGTTTCCCGCTGCGATCGCGGAATGCGAGAGGCTTCTCGATGCCTGCGGGCATGTGTATCCTTCCACGCTCGAGCATGTCCGTTTCGTTGCGAAGAACGAGGATGGGACCATCATCATCGGGCAGCATGACGCATCGCTATCAAGCAGCGCGCTCAAGCGCGTTCGACTTGCATGCGAAGATGGTGCGCCATCCGCATATGGTCCTGCCGTAGAGGCGTTAAAGAACGCCGATCTCATCGTGCTCGGTCCCGGGTCTCTGTTCACATCGATCGTCCCGAACCTATTGATCCCAGGTATCCCCGAGGCTATCTGCGAGAGCAAGGCGACGGTCGTATTCGTCTGCTCGCTCGCCGACGCGCAAGGGGAGACCCGCGGCTTCTCGGTATTGGATTATTTCGACTCGATCGAGCGCTATGGCTTGCGCGGTCGCATCGACTACTTCATCGCGCAAAGGGAGCGTTTGCGCGAACCAACGCTTTTGACCATGCAGCTTGACGAAGTCGACAGGGTGTACCTCACGCCAGCGGAAGTGCAGGTAATCGAGCAACGCGATACGCGCGTCTTAAAGCGCGACCTATGCAACGAACAGCATCAATGGCTTCATGATATCGGAAAGCTCGGCAGTGCGTTTGCCGAGGTGGTGCGCGAATGTCATTCACCTCAGAAGTAAAGGACGAGCTTGCGCGCGTCTCTCCGGTGTGCACGCACTGCGAGCGTGCAACCTTGGCTGCGCTCGTACGCATCGAGGGTACTTTGTTCTTAAGCGGTCAGAACCGCTATCGCATCGAGATCTCGACCGATGTGGGTTCCATCGCGCGCCTTGCCATCCGTCTTCTGCATGAGCTGTATGGCCTTAAAACCGTGCCGACGGTACGTCGCAGCGTCTTGCATAAAACGCCGAACTACCTCATCGAGGTTCCCTCGCAGCCCTCTTTGGCAGATGCGCTTTTGGATATGGGCGTTCTTTCGCCGACGGGCGGTCTCGAGATGGGCATCAAGCCGAGTTTGATCAAGAAGCAATGCTGCACGGCGGCATATGTGCGAGGCGTCTTCTTGGGCAGCGGATTCATCTCGGATCCGAAGGGGGATTTCCATTTCGAGATCACGGTCGAGTCCCACCAGCTCGCGATGGACATCAAAGACATCTTGGAGGCGAAGGGCATCCGTGCGCGCGTCATCCAACGCAGGAACTCATATGTCGTATACCTTAAAAGCGGTTCTTCCATCGTCGAGTTTCTGGCGTTCACGGGTGCGCATCATGCTGCGCTCGACCTCGAGAACCAACGCGTTATCAAGAGCTTGCGCAACGATGCGAACCGCATAACGAATGCGGAGGTTGCCAATCAGGCGAAAACCGCATCCGCTGCAGTCAACCAGATCTTCGCCATCCGGAAGGTCATAGAGAACTACGGTCTCGATGCGTTGTCTCCGGGCTTGCAGGAGTTCATTCGGCTTCGCGTCAAGCACCCCGAGGCCTCGCTGAAGGAATTGGGCGAATACGCCGACCCGCCGCTATCAAAATCAGCCGTCTACCACAGAGTTAGAAGGATTGAGGAGTTGGCAGCTCAAGGAAAAGAGTAGAATGGAGTCAGGTTCATAGGTTTGCAGTGTCTTACGAAAGGAGAGCACGCATGGCTAAGAAAATCGGTATCAACGGTTTTGGTCGCATCGGTCGTCTCGCTTGCAGGGCCATCATGGAAGACCCCGAGCTCGAGGTGGTGGCAATCAATGCTCCAGGAGACATCAATGCAGCAGCCCATCTGCTGAAGTATGATTCCGTCCAAGGCCGTGCCTTCGACACCGTCGAAGTCGTTGACGATTGCATCGTCGCTGATGGGTACAAGATCAAAGTGCTTTCCGATCGCGATCCGTATAACCTGCCTTGGGGAGATCTGGGCGTCGAGTGCGTCGTCGAGTCTACGGGCAAGTTCACCGACGCGACGAAGGCGAAGGCCCATATCGAAGTAGGCGCGAAGAAGGTTCTCATCACCGCACCGGGCAAGAACGAGGACAAGACCATCGTCATGGGCGTCAACGATGCCGAGTACGATCCTGAGAAGCATCACATCGTATCGAACGCATCCTGCACCACGAACTGCCTCGCCCCGTTCGCCAAGGTCCTCCTCGACACCTTCGGCATCAAGCGCGGCTACATGAACACCGTCCATGCCTATACGGGCGACCAGAAGATCCTCGACCACTCCCATAAGGATTTCCGTCGCGCACGCACCGCTGGCATGTCGATCATTCCGACCACGACCGGCGCGGCCCGTGCGGTCTCTTTGGTCCTTCCCGAGCTTAAAGGCAAGCTCGATGGTTTCGCGACGCGCGTTCCGGTTCCGGATGGCTCCATGGTCGATTTGACGGTCGAGCTCGAGTGCGAAGTTACCGCGGAAGAGATCAACGCCGCCATGAAGGCTGCAGCCGAAGGCCCCATGAAGGGCATCCTCGAGTACACGGAAGAGCCGCT
>JAUNJT010000183.1 GCA_030533105.1 Eggerthellaceae bacterium | reverse complement strand
GCTTCTGATGCGACGCTGGTGAACGGCGTGGCCACGCCCGAGATCACCTTCAACGGCACCAAGCTCGTCGAGGGCAAGGACTACACGGCGACCTACCAGAACAACACCGCAGTCGGCACTGGCACTGCCATCATTGTCGGCGCTGGTGATGCGTATGCCGGTACCGCCACGGTCACGTTCAACGTGAAGGAAGCCGCACCCGCGCCTGCGCCCGCGGCTGCTGCCCAGACGATTAAGGTCAAGACCGCAAGCAAGACCTTCAAGGTCAAGGACCTGAAGAAGGCCAAGAAGACCTTCGACATTGGCGCTTCCGCCAGCACCAAGCTCACCTACAAGGTGACGAAGAAGGACGCCAAGAAGAAGATCACCTTCAAGAACGGCAAGGTCACGGTCAAGAAGGGCACGAAGAAGGGTACCTACAAGGTAACGGTGAAGATCACCGCCAAGGCTTCAGCTGACTTCCAGGCTGCCACCAAGATCGTCACGATCAAGGTGAAAGTCAAATAGCGCTGAGCGCGAATCGCAAATGAAACGCATGCCATGGTCGGCGGCTTTGGCTGCCGGCCATGGCTGACGTGTGGTAAGGGGCGAGAATGAGTCGCAGGGCTGTCCTCCGACTCATTGTGGAAAATGAGCCGGAAGACAGCCCTCCGACTCATTGCAGAACGGCTCTTCGATCGATTTTGCTCGCTGGGTGTGGGAGCAAACCACTTCTGGTGTCCGAAATCGATGGAGGAAGCGCTCTGTGGCAGGGTTTCGCCAGGCGAAGGTTTAACGGATGCAAGATTTGTACGACAGACTCAAATATTTCGGCATCAAGGTGTTCAACCTGGTGATCATCGTTGCTGCGCTGGTGATGTTCAGCTCGTGGGCTGCGAAAGCCAACGCTCACGACCAGATGGTCGAAGAGCAGATAGCCGCAGCTGAACGGGCGGCCAATCGTGGTGACTATACGACCGACGGCACGTTCGAAGGCTCGGCGCAGGGGTATGGCGGCCCCGTGAAGATGCAGGTTGTCATCGAAAACGGCTATATCGAAAGCGTGACCATCCTGGATGCGAGCAAAGAGGACGAGGCGTGGCTCGACATGTGCGTGGGCCTGCCCGACGAGATTGTGAAAGCGCAGACGACCTCGATCGATGTGGTTTCCGGTGCCACGTACACATCGGCCGGCATCCTGAACGGCACGACCGAGGCGCTGCAGAAGTCCCTGGCAGGTGAGGCGTCATGAGCGTGAAATCGAACATGAAGCCCGCTTCGGCCGCGAAGAAGCGCCAACTGCAAGCTACGGTGCACCGCTGGGTGCGCTATGGCATCCAGCTAGTCTTCTTCATTTTGGCGCCGGGGCTGTTCTCGGGTGCTTTCAACGGCGTGAAGTACCTCTGTACCCAAATCGGCTTGGGTGACGCCATCGAGCCGACGTCATTTTTGATCCAGCTGATTGCGGTGTTGGCGTTCACGATTCTGTTCGGCCGGTTCTTCTGCGGTTATGCCTGCGCGTTCGGCGCGTTGGGGGATTACTTGTACAACGCATTCGAATTCTTGCGCAAGCGCACGCCCATCCCGCGCCCCCAATTCCCGCTCGGCCTCGTGCGGGTGCTTTCGTTGCTGAAGTACGTTGTTTTGGCGGGCATTGGCGTGGCTTGTTTCGTAGGCGTATGGGCGGATTATTCCAGCTACAGCCCTTGGGTGGCGTTCGCCGCCATCCTCGCTGGCACGCTTGACGGCATCGAATGGGTGGCATGGCTGCTGCTCGGCCTGGTTGTTCTGGGAATGATCCTGCGTGAGCGCTTCTTCTGCCAATTTCTCTGCCCGCTTGGCGCCGTGTTCGCGCTTATGCCGGTGCTGGGGTGCTCGGAGTTCGTGCGCACGCGCGCTCATTGTGCGAAGAAATGCGACCGCT
>JAUNJT010000022.1 GCA_030533105.1 Eggerthellaceae bacterium | reverse complement strand
ATCCCGCGAAGAAGCGCACGATCGTCATGCGCGTGAAGGAGACGGCGGACGACTATCGCATGTTCCCCGACCCCGACCTCGCTCCCTACGACCTCACCGATGAGTTCATCGAGTCCGTGCGCGCCAAGCTGCCCGAATTGCCTGACCAGAAGGCTGCCCGCTTCTCAGCGGATTTCGGTCTGAGCACCTACGACGCACGTCATCTGGTCGACAATCCCGATATCGCGACCTTCTTCGAGGCGTGCATGGAATCTGCGGGTGAAGATGCGGGCAAGCTTGCCAAACCGCTCGCGAACCTCGCTATCAACGATATCGCGGCATACCTGAACGCGAATCCCGAGCTCGCCTTGGCCGATTGCGCGCTTACGCCTGCTCGTGCGCTCGAGCTGGTGCGTTTGCTTGCGGATGAGACCATCTCGTCCAAGCAGGGCAAGGAGGTGTTCCAAGCCGTGCTCGATGAAGATGCCGACCCCGCGTCCATCGTGGAGGCGCGCGGCATGAAGCAGGTGTCCGATACAGGTGCCATCGAGGCGGTCGTCGACTCCGTTTTAGCGGCGTTCCCTGACAAGGTCGAGCAGTATCGTGGCGGCAAGACGGGGCTGATCGGCTTCTTCGTCGGTCAATGCATGAAGCAAATGAAGGGCCAGGGCAATCCCAAGCTCATCAACCAGCTGCTGAGCTCGAAACTGGATGCATAGCAATCAACGGAAGCGTTTTATCGCAACGGAAGAATCACCGAAACAAAAGCGCCGCCAACGCGGCGCTTCCGTTTGCGCACCAACTGGCGCTTTTCGCGCACATGCCTTGCGCGCGCGTAGGGCTTGCGCTACCATGTGCCTGTATTCACGGGTCCCGTGAAATTGTCAATCCCGAGCAACAATTCCTTCATCCGCCGCATGCGTGCCCAAGGATGTCTTTCTGTGTGTGCGATGCGGTGAATTCCGAAGGGCAATCCAATCGTTTAAAGGAGGAAATCAGTGAAATTTTTCTTGGATACCGCCGACCTTGCGGAAATCGAGGAAGCAGCCAGTTGGGGCGTTCTGGCAGGCGTGACGACCAATCCCACCCTTTATTCTCGAATCGGCGGAAAGCTCGCTGACTTTCCGAATCACATCAAGAAGATCTGCGACATGGTCGACGGTCCGGTTTCTGCAGAGAGTGTCGCTATGACACGCGACGAGATCATCCGCGACGGTCGCGAGCTCGCGGCTATCGCCCCGAACGTCGTGGTGAAGGTTCCCACGATGATCGAGGGTCTCGCAGCCACGAAGGCGCTTGCCGCCGAGGGCATTCCCGTCAACATGACTCTGTGCTTCACGGTGCCGCAGGCCATCATGGCAGCCCGTGCCGGCGCTCGTTACATCAGCCCCTTCATCGGACGTTTCGACGACATCTCCGAGGATGGCCTCAATCAGTTCGCTGACGTGGTGCAGGCCATCGGCAACTACGATTTCACGGACCATACGGTCAATGGCGAGAAGATAGAGATCATCGCCGCCTCCGTGCGCAGCGCGAACCATGTCGCGCAGGCCGCGCTCATGGGTGCTGACATCGCCACCGTGCCATTCGCCACGCTTAAGAAGTGCGTGCAGCATCCTTTGACCGATCGTGGTCTCGAGACGTTTTTGAAGGATTGGGAGAAGGTTCAATGAGCGCCAAACAGCAAGGGCAGAAGCAAGCAGCTAACAATAAGCAGAACGCAAGCAGCAAGTCTTCGGGTCAAAAGCAGAACGGGCGTCAACGTCGCCGTTCCCACACCTCCCAGCAACCCAAGGAAGTCATGCCAAGCGTATCCCGTGAGGAGCTTGCGAAGTTGAAGGTTGCCGAACTCCGTGCGAAAGCCGAGGAGCTTGGCCTTGAGTGCACCGGGCTGAAGAAAGCCGAGCTCGTGGAGCTCGTCTTCGACGGCAGTGCGAAGGCGGAGGGCTTCGTCGAGTCGGCTGGCGTGCTCGACATCCTCGCAGAGGGCTATGGCTTCTTGCGCACGCAAGGATATCTGCCGAGTGAGTCCGATACCTATGTGGGCCTGTCGCTTATCAGGCGCAACGGCCTGCGCAAGGGCGACTACGTCGTCGGGCAGACCCGCCCGGCGCGTGAGAACGAGAAGTACGCTGCCATCCAAAAGATCGTCTCGGTCAATGGCGTGCCATTCGATGAGCTCACACCGCGTCCCAAATTCGCGGATTTGACGCCCATCTATCCTGACGACCGTTTGCTCATGGAGCATGGCAAGAATGCGATTACCGCACGCGTCATCGACCTGGTGGCTCCCATCGGCAAGGGTCAGCGTGGATTGATCGTGTCGCCTCCTAAGGCCGGCAAGACCACGATCCTAAAGGACATCGCTGCGGCGATCCATGCGAATAATCCCGAAGTGCATCTGATGTGTCTGCTCGTGGACGAGCGTCCCGAGGAAGTCACCGACATGGAGCGCTCCATCCATGGCGAGGTCATCTCATCCACGTTCGATATGCCGTGCCAAAACCACATCGCGGTTGCGGAGCTCGTGATCGAACGTGCGAAGCGTTTGGTCGAGAGCGGCCGGGATGTCGTCATCCTGCTCGACTCCATCACGCGTCTGGCGCGCGCCTACAACCTGGCGCAGCCGGCAAGCGGCCGCATCCTTTCGGGTGGCGTCGATAGCACGGCGCTTTATCCGCCGAAGCGCTTCTTGGGCGCTGCACGCAACATCGAAAACGGTGGCAGCCTGACCATTCTGGCAAGCGCGCTTATCGATACGGGTTCCAAGATGGACGAGGTCATCTTCGAGGAATTCAAGGGTACGGGCAATATGGAGCTCAAGCTCGACCGCAATCTGTCCGACCGCCGCATCTTCCCGGCTATCGATCCGGTTGCCTCCGGTACGCGCAAAGAAGAGCTTCTGCTCGACAGCCAGGAAGCCCCGCTCATTTGGGCGGTGCGCCGCATCCTCGCGAATATGAACAATACCGAGCGTGCTATGGACATGCTCATTAAATCGCTGAAGCAGACGCAGACCAACCAGGAGTTCTTGATCCGCACTGCCAAGAAGGCCCAGTCCGCTAAATTCGACGACAGCGTCGAGCTCTAGAGGAACCGGCGAGCAGCGAAGGGGAGGGTAGTCCGTGACCGCTCAAGGTACTTCCTATAGCGAACCATACGTAAGCGCCGGTGCTCCTAATTACGGCGTTGCGGGCGAATATATGCAGGGTGCGTACGTGGCGACTCCGCCCGCGCCGAAGAAGCGCGGCTGGATCGTCGCACTCGTATGCGTGATCCTTCTGTTCGTCTGGCTGATGTTCACTACCTTCTCCTGCACGAAGCTTTTGGGTGACAATCTCGATAGCGCACTCGGTTACGGCGATATCTCCGCAAGCGAGATAACGACCGATACGGTTGCCGTCATCCATCTTTCCGGCGAGATCGCCTATGACAATTCCGAGTGCAGTCCTGAGGGATTGAAGATGCTGCTCGATGCTGCTGAGAAGAACGCCCACATCAAAGCCATCGTGCTGCGCGTCGATTCCGGCGGCGGCACGGCAACTGCGGGCGAGGAGATGGCGACGTACGTGAAGCAATGCGAGCTTCCCATCGTGGTTTCGAGCGCATCGATCAACGCATCGGCCGCTTATGAGATCTCATCGCAAGCCGACTACATCTTCGTTGCTAAATCCACTGCGATCGGGAGCATCGGCACCGCGATCGAGTTCGTGGACCTCTCGGGTCTTTATGAGAAGCTCGGCATCAACTTCGAGACGATCACCTCCGCGGAAAGCAAGGATGCAAGCTACGGCAACCGTCCTCTCACCGATGAGGAGCGCGAGTACTATCAGAGGATGATCACCCAAATTAACGATACGTTCATCCAAACCGTTGCCGAGGGCCGTAACATGAGCGTCGATGAAGTCAGGGGACTCGCGACCGGCCTTACGTTCACGGGCCTCGACTCGATCGGCAACGGACTGGCGGATGAGCTCGGCACGCTCGAAGACGCCATCGCCAAGGCAGCCGAGCTTGCCGGGATAACCGACTACGATACCTATGACTTGAGCCTGCCGAGGGATGCGAGCATAGATGTGCTCTCGTACCTGCTCGGTTCGACGAACGCCGATGTCAATAACATGGCGATCAGGGCGAAGGAGTTTCTGCACTTATGACCCGTTTCTCTGAATCCGAACATCCCGTATGGCCGCAACGTGCGGTCGTGACGTCGGGCATGCCGTATGGCAATAAGCCCTTGCATTTCGGGCACGTGGCAGGCGTGTTCGTTCCCGCAGATGCATTCGCACGTTTTTTGCGCGACCGTATCGGTGCCGATAACGTTCGCTTCGTGTGCGGCACGGACTGCTATGGCTCGCCGATCAACGAGGGCTATCGCAAGCTCGTTGAGGCTGGCGAATTCGACGGCACTATCGCCGATTACGTGCAGCGCAACCATGATGCTCAAAAGAAGACGCTCGATGCCTACGATATCAGCCTCGATGTGTACGAGGGAAGCGCGCTCGGTCATTGCGGAGAGGTGCATCAGGAGACCTCCGAGCGCCTGATCACGATGCTGTATGCGCATGGTTGGCTCATTCGCGAATCCACGCTTCAATTCTATGATGCGACGGTCGGCACGTTCTTGAATGGCCGTCAGGTCATGGGGCATTGCCCCGTGCAGGGTTGCAAGTCCGAGAAAGCGTACGCCGACGAGTGCGACTTGGGCCATCAATTCGCGCCCGAAGACCTGATCGGGCCGATCTCGTCGCTTTCGGGCACGGTTCCCGAGATGCGTCCCGTGGAGAACTGGTATTTCGATCTGCCGGCGTTCACCGAATTCCTGCGTGAGTACGAGGCTCAGCTCGAGGGCGACCCAGAGCTGCGCGACATCGTCTCCACGACGCTCAAGGAGTTCTTAGGTGCTCCGATCACATATATCAAGAACGAGCTTTTCGATGCGTATTCCGCTATCGCAGACCAATTGCCAAAGCATACGTACCGTCCTGCGGAGGGCAACAAGCAGAGCTTCGAGCTCGAATTTATGAATGTGGCAGACCGCGATGCGGCGCGCAGCGTTCTTGGTGCGGCGGGCATCCGCTATCGCACGGGCAAGGCGCTCGTGCCATTCCGTATCACCGGCAACATCGAGTGGGGCGTGAAAGCCCCGGTCATCGAAGGTGTCGAGGGCCTCACGGTTTGGTGCTGGCCCGAAAGCCTCTGGGCGCCCATCTCCTTCACGATGGCGGTCAACGACTATCGGGGTTTGCCGCGCGAGAGTTGGCGCGATTATTGGTGCAGCGAAGATGCATGCGTCTACCAATTCATCGGACAGGACAACCTGTATTTCTACGGCATCGCCCAACCGGCTATGTGGGAAGCGTTGCAACCGGGTGTCGCACTGCGCGGCAACGACGAGGCGAAGGAAGGGGAGTATTTGCGCCAGTCCCGCCTCATCGCCAACCATCATGTGCTCTTCGGCAAGACGAAGGCGTCTTCGTCGGGCGCTATCAAGCCGCCAAGTGCCGATGATCTTCTGGACTACTACACGAAAGAGCAGCTGCGTGCGCACTTCCTTGCGCTTGGACTCGATCAGAAGTCCGTGGCATTCTCCCCGAAGCCCTTCGATCCAGATGAGAAGAAACGCACCGATCCGCGCGTAGCCGACCCCGCGCTTAAAGAGGGCGCGCTGCTCACCAACGTGTTCAACCGCTTGGCCCGCAGCTGCTTCTACGAGGCGCAGAAGAGCTTCTCCGGCCGTATGCCTTTGGGTGCGATTTCAAAAGATGCCCTCGATATAGCGCATGCTGCGCTTCTCGAGTATGACGCGCTCATGCATAAGGCTGAGCTGCATAGCGTGATGGCGCTGATGGATACATTTACCCGTGATGCGAACAGGCATTGGTCCGACGGCATTGCGAAGGCGAACGAGGCCGACGATGACGCGTTGCGTCGCCAGGTGCTCACGGACTCGTTCTTCTTGCTTTGGATCGTGACCTTGCTGATGCATCCGATCGTTCCTAGCGGATGCGAGCTTATCTGCGAGAAGCTTGCATTAGATCCGGATACGTTCTTCAGCTGGGAGCATGAGTTCGAGAGCACAGATGAGCTGTGCACCTCTGAAGAGGTGCAGATCGGCTGGCACGAGCTTGTTGAGCTTCCGCCGCGCTTCGACTTCTTCAAGAAGCATCCGAGCCAATACAAGTAGCATTTCGTGCCCGTTTGCGCACGATAGGATTAATTCCGCGCATTCCGCTTGTATCTATGCGGAATATGCGCTATCATGCTTGAGTTTCTAATCACACATGCTTGCGCGACCAGTTCCGCTAGTGGCCACCCGAAAAAGGCTGCGGATTTCTGGGAAGACCGCAGGCAGAGGACTAACGAATGGAGAGGACATGACGAAAGTCAGCATTGCCGCGCTGCTCGATGCAGGCGCACACTTCGGCCATCAAACGCGCCGTTGGAACCCCAAGATGAAGCCGTATATCTTCGGTAGCCGTGGGGACATCTACATCATCGATCTTAAAGAAACCCTGTATGGCCTCGATGCCGCGTACACCTTCGTGTCGAACCTTGCCCGCAAGGGTGGCTCGATCCTGTTCGTCGGTACCAAGAAGCAGGCTCAGGAAGCCGTTGCCGATGCCGCGAATCGTTGCGGTATGCCGTATGTCAACGCTCGTTGGCTTGGCGGCATGCTCACCAACTTCGTGACCATCCGCAGCCGCGTGACCTACATGGAGAACCTTGAGGCCATGGAGGCCGATGGTCGCATGGCGCTTCTGCCGAAGAAGGAGCAGATCTCGCTCCGCAAAGAGCTTGCCAAGCTGCAGGCCAACCTGAATGGTATCCGCAACATGAAGCGCACCCCCGACGCCATCTTCGTCATCGACACCAATCGTGAGGAGATCGCCATTCGCGAGGCACGTCGCCTGCGCATCCCGGTCGTTGGCACGCTCGATACCAACTGCGATCCCGATGATGTCGATTTTGGCATTCCGACCAATGACGACGCTATCCGCGCAGTCCGCATGATGGCCGACTTCATCGCCGATGCCGTTATCGCTGGCACCGGTGCTCCGGTCTCCGTCGAGGAGATGGCAGCTGACGACGCTAAGGTCGAGGCAATGGTTGCCGAGGCTGTCGCTGAGGTCGAACTTGCAGTTGACAAGGTTGTCGCCGAGGTCGAGGCCGAGAAGGCTGCCGAGGCTGCTGCCGAGTAAAACTGTATCGAAGGATTAGTTCATACGTGCTTTTCGGCACGTGGACCATTTGTGAGAAAGGAACTACCGTGGCTCAGATTACTGCTGCTCAGGTAAAGGAACTGCGCGAGATCACCGGCGCAGGCATGATGGAATGCAAGAAGGCTCTCGTCGAGGCTGAGGGCGATCTCGATAAGGCTATCGACGTTCTGCGCACCCGCGGTCTTGCCGCTGTTGCCAAGAAGGCCGGTCGTGCCACGAACGAGGGCGCAATCCTGGCTATCGTCTCCGATGACGCCACCGCCGGCGCCATCATCGAGCTCGACTGCGAGACCGACTTCGTCGCCATCAACGAGAAGTTCAAGGCATATGCCGAGAAGATCGCCCGTGCTGCCCTCGCAGCCGGTGCGAACGATGTCGAGGCCTGCAAGGCCGCCGATGCCGATGGCGAGACCGTCGAGGCCGTTTTGACCGATGCCATCCATGTGATGGGCGAGAACATCCAGCTCGCACGCGTCGCTACCGTTCAGGCCGATGGCATCGCCTCCTATGTCCACACCGATGGCAAGAAGGCCGTGCTCGTCCTGTTCGATCTCGAGGGCATCGATCCGACGTCTGCCGAGTTCCAGACCTGCGGTCGCGACGTCGCCATGCAGGCTGTCGCCATGTCCCCGATCGCCGCGAACCGTGAGGCTGTCGATGAGGCCGTCATCGCCCATGAGATGGAGATCTACAAGGCTCAGGCCGCCGAGTCCGGCAAGCCCGAGGCCATCCAAGAGAAGATCGCCACCGGTCGTCTCGAGAAGTTCTTCAAGGAGCAGTGCCTTGCAGAGCAGACCTTCGTCAAGGACAACGACATGACGGTTCTCCAGTACGTCAATGGCGTTGCCAAGAAGCTCGGCGGATCCATCAAGATCGCTGGCTTCGTGCGTTTCCTGCTCGGAGAGTAATTATCCGCAAAGGGGCCGTTTCCCGTATGGGGGCGGCCCCTTTCCCGCATACGGCCCGAATACCGGGTTTGCTTGCGTGCCTGCAAGCTTTATGTTCCCTGAGGATTGAAGGAATCTTTCCGTATCGCAATCTTGATGGAACGTAACGCAAGGTGATGCGCGTCAACGCCGCATCTGGTGTGAGGGCAAGCGAGGTGATCAATCTATGGCCGAAGAGGTCATCGTGGTCGAAGGCACATCCACGCTTTCAGGTGAAGTTGCAGTGTCGGGGGCGAAGAACTCGGCGCTTAAGCTGATTGCAGCAGCCTTGCTCGGACAAGGCGCATGCATTATCCATAATGTCCCGCTCATCTCCGACATCGAGGTCATGTCCGAGGTGCTGCGCAGGCTTGGTGCACGCGTCGAGCGCCAAGGTCATACGCTTCTTGTCGATACAAGCGATGCGAACGGCATCGAGGCGCCTTATGAGCTCGTCTCGAAGATGCGTGCGAGCATCTCAGCGCTCGGTCCGCTCATCGGCCGTCATGGCCGTGCTCGCGTCGCCATGCCCGGCGGTTGCCAGATCGGTGCCCGTAAGATCGACATGCACATCCTGGGTCTTCAGGAGCTGGGTGTGCAATTCAAGGTCAATCATGGCATCCTCGAGGCATCCACGCCTCATGGCTTGCATGGTGCCCAGGTGTCGCTCGAGTTCCCGAGCGTCGGTGCGACCGAGAATCTGCTCATGGCATCCGTCGTCGCAAAGGGCGACAGCATCATCGATAACGCTGCCCGCGAACCCGAGATCGTCGATTTGTGCAACATGCTCAACGAGATGGGCGCGCATATCGAAGGTGCTGGCTCGAGCAGCATCGAGGTGACGGGCGTTCCCATCGAGAGCATGCATCCATGCGAGCATACGACCGTGGGCGACCGCATCGAAGCGGGGACGTTCTTGGTCGGCGGCGCGCTTACGGGAGGTCCGCTCACCGTGTGCGGCATCGATCCGAGCTTCTTGCGCATGGCGCTGATGAAGCTTAAGACCATGGGGTGCGAAGTTGAGACCGGTGAAGACTGGATCCGTGTGTCCAGGAGCGAGCCGATCATGCCAACCGACATCCAGACCTTGCCGCATCCTGGTTTCCCAACCGATCTGCAAGCGCAATTCATGTTGCTCGCGTCCCTCGCACAGGGCAATTCCGTCATCACCGAGAACGTGTTCGAGAACCGCTTCATGTTCGCATCGGAGCTTCTGCGCATGGGTGCCGACATCTTCCTTGACGGTCACCATGCATTCGTGCGCGGCGTTCCCGCTTTGCAAGGCGCTCCCGTTTCCTCGACCGATCTGCGTGCTGGCGCGGCTTTGGTCTTGGCGGGCATCGTTGCCGAGGGCGAGACCTACGTGCATGCCGTCGAGCATATCGATCGCGGTTACGAGGATTACGTTGGCAAATTGCAGGCTCTCGGAGCATCTGTGCGTCGCGAGCGCATCTAGGCGGCATTCGTAGGAGTTCAGCGTGTTTGAGCGATTCAGGAACGGCTATTCGACGTTCCGCGTGAAGAAGATGTCACGCGGTGCTCGTGAGTCGACGGTCAGCAACCTGAATGCGTCAGGCGGACCCATCAACTCGAATCGCGATCAGAAGATGAATGCGAGTTCGGTGCGCTTCTCGAACAGCCGCCGTCAGCGCCGTGCGACGAAGGGCGAAGTCGACCATATCGTCCCGCAGGCGAGGACGCGCGAGAGCAGGGCGCAGTATGCCCGTCGCCAGAAACGTCAAACCGGACCCGAAGCGGTCAGGCGCAGAGCGCTCATCCAGCGCATCATCATAGGTGTTCTTGCCGTTGTCCTTCTTGCGGGTATAGGCATCGGCGTCGGCGTGTTCGTATTCCATACATCGACGAACCATAAGCTTTCAATCGAAAACGAGAATCTGAAGAAGGTGCTTGCCGAGCAACCCTCATCAGGTCCGTATTACGCGCTTTTCACGGCTGACCTCGATGAGGTGAGCAAGCAGAATCCTAACGAGAAGCCCGATATCCTCCTCCTGGCTCGTATCGACGAGGAGAACAAGGCGTGCACGCTTGTGTCCATTCCAGCGAACCTGCAGGTCAAGCTTTCCGATGGTGCCTACCATGATCTGGCGGATGCCGTCTCGATAGATGGCGATGATGCCCTCGTGAAGGCGGTGAGCAACTTCACGGGCGTCGGCATCAGCCACTATGCGAAGATCAATCGGACAGGCTTCTTGGAAATGCGCAGTTCCATCGATCCCATTACCGTGAACATCACCGAGGAGATCGACGACCCGCTTGCAGGTCCGACCTACATTCCCACGGGCCAGCGGGTCTTGACGGATACCGAGGTGATCACGTACCTGAAGGCATCGAATTTCACGGAGGGCGTGAGCACCCGTGCTATGAATCAGTGCGGCTATGCGACGCTCATGTGCGAGAACGCCTTAAGCGCAACATCGTTCGGACGTCTGAGCATGATCGATAACATCGCAGGGAATCTGAAGACCGACTGGACGGTGGGCCAGCTTTCCGATCTCGGTGATGCGTTCGCGGGTATGAAGGCGGAGGATTTCAAGGTCGGATACGTTCCCGGTTATGAGACGATCCGCGGTACGACTTCGACGTTCACTCCGTTCACCTTGGATTGGCAGGCCGTCATGGCAGCTGTCGAGGTCGGTGCCGACCCGCGTTCGCCGCTTAAGATCGATACATCGGGCATCGATCCGGGAAGCTTCACCATCACCGTGCGCAACGGCACGACCATCACGGGTCTTGCAGGCGAGTACAGGGCATACCTTGAAAGCTTGGGCTTCGTAGTCGAAGAGACGGGCAATACCGAATCTCCATCGTTCGACGAGACGCTCATCATCTACAACGATGAGGCGTACAAGGCGGCCGCCGAGAGCATTCGCGAGGTCATCTACATCGGCCGCGTCATCCCGTCAGACGGCTTCTATACGTTCGATACGGATGTGCTTCTCATCATCGGAGGCGACCGCAAGGCATCGTAAGCGTGCCTAGCTTAAGGCTTCGATGCGCGTTATGGTCGCTACACCTTCTTCAACGCGAAACGTCACATTGATGTTTGCGTACGTGATCGTGAAATCCTTCGAAAGGTTACGCTGGCGTGCAGGCCTGGGGTCTTGCGCGAGTATCTGCAAAAGCCCGTCTCTCGTGTCTTCTGCAAGTTCCGCGAACGCATCTGCGGCGCCTTCGTCGATGAGTATATCGAGCGTTTGCCATTCGACCTCGTCGGTGAAACCACCCAATGCATCAGGATGGCTGTCGGTATATGCAAGATATGGTTTGATGTCCAAGATCGGGGTCCCATCACGCAAATCCGCGCCGCGTACGTAAAGGATCGGTCCCTCGTCGGTGTATTCGATGCGGTCAAGTACTACGCTCGAGAGTCCGATGGGGTTCGGTCGAAACGGCGATCTCGTTGCGAACACGCCCATATGCTTGTTGCCGCCGAGCAGGGGAGGGCGTACGGTGGGCGACCATTCGTCTCCCGTATCCTGGAATTCCCAGATAAGCCAGATGTGGCTGAAACCATCAAGCCCCTTGACGGCATCCGCATCCGCATACTTAGGCTCGAATCGGATGCATGCGAGCGTATCGGCAAGCCCGCTTTGGCGCGGTATGCCGAATTTCTGGGGAAATGGTGCTTCTATGTACGCGATAGGCTCCATATCGGTTATTGTAGCGCGCATCTTGCACGCACGCGCAGATGCTGTGATAAAATCGCACGGTAATCCACACGCGAGAGAGGAAACATCATGATCAACAAAGAAGATGTGCAAGCAGTACTCGATCTTATCCGTCCGAGCCTGCAGGCTGATGGCGGCGACGTGAAGCTCGTCGACGTGCTTGAGGAAGGCGTCGTCATCGTCGAGCTCCAAGGTGCATGCAAGGGCTGCCCGATGAGCCAACTGACTTTGGCGAACGGCGTCGAGCGCATCTTGAAGGAACGTGTCCCTGGCGTCACGCAGGTCGTTCCAGCCGATATGGTCGAGTTCGTAGACTAATCGACAAGAAGCTTCCTTTTAATCAAACATCCATTTTCGCGAAACGGTCGGGTCCATGGCGGTGTGCTGGGAAATGCGCGGATGCGATGAGGAGATGCAATCGCGTTGTCCTCACAATATCCCTGGCGAGCCATGCCCGGCCGAATGTCATTACGCTGCATGTTCGCGTCCCACCCATAAGGTGGCGAGCGATATCAACATCATTTTGAATCCCGATTTGAACTACGATGCTTCGGTTAAGGAAGTGTGCCGTGTGTGCGAGCATTTCCTTTTAAACGGGCCCGATCTGTCGACCGTAGATCCGAATGTCCGCCGCCAAGGCAATCCCAATCGGTTCTTGCTGTAGGTTGTTGGGTAGGAGAGGGTCAAGCCAGGCATGCTGAACTCCATCTACTGGGCCATCGATCCCGTCATCTTCAGCATAGGTCCGTTCGAGGTGCGCTGGTATGGCGTGGCATACGTGCTCGGATTCATCTGCTATGCAGCGATCATGTATAGGACTGCGAAGCGTTGGAAGATCACGTTCACGTTCGATGCGCTGCTTGAAATGCTGATCTGCGTCATGGTCGGCGTCATCTTAGGGGCACGGCTCGGCCATGTGATCTTCTACGGTGGCGGCTATTATCTAAGCCATCCTGCAGATATCCTCGCGTTTTCCCAAGGCGGTATGAGCTTCCATGGCGGGCTTATCGGTGGCGTTTTGGGCCTGTTCGTCTGCACCCGTCTTTTGAAGATGCCGTTTATGACGCTCGGCGACCTAAGCGCCATCGGCGCTCCTATCGGATTGTTCTTCGGACGTTGCGCCAATTTCATCAATGGCGAGCTCTGGGGCGCTCCGACCGATTTGCCGTGGGGCGTCATGTTCGGAGGGGAGGCCGGCATGATCATGCGGCATCCCTCGCAGCTCTATGAGGCGATCCTCGAAGGTATCGTTATCTTCGTGGTGCTCTATATCCTATCCCGCAAGTATCCGCCGTATCCTCGTGGCACGTTCGCGGGGGTGTTCATGGTGCTTTACGGCATTTTCCGTTGCGCGATCGAGTTCATCCGCATTCCCGAACCGCAGATCGGATACCTGTATGGCGATTGGCTGACGACGGGCATGGTGCTTTCCATTCCCGTGTTCATAGCGGGAATATGCTTCCTCATATATGCGCATCGCACGAAACGCCCTCAGCAAGGGCAGACGGTTTCGCCTGAAGAATAGGCGACTACAGCCCGAGTGCTGCCAGCCAATCAGCTTCCTTGAAACCCGGTGTGGTCGGCTTGCCATCGATGATGAGCAGCGGCCGCTTCACAAGCATGCCGTTTTTGGCGAGAAGCTGATACGCCTCATCATCGGTCATGCCTCTATCGAGCTTTGCCTTCACATCGAGTTCGCGGTACAGCATGCCGGACGTATTGAAGAAGCGGCGTATCGGCAGTCCGCTCGCATCATGCCACGCCTTAAGCTCTTCGGCACTCGGATTGTCCTCGACGATATGCCGCGCGCGGAAGTCGACGCCTTTGCCCTCGAGCCATGCGCGCGCCTTCTTGCATGTGGAGCATTTCGGATATTCCAAGAACAACACGTCAGCCATCGCGTCTCCTTCCAAGAAAACCATCTGATGGGCAAAGCATAGCAGAACATGCGAGACGGTGCTTGCCATCGTAGGGTTCATCATTCGGCCTGATAATCCGTCTCTGTCGATTTCGAATCAATTACTTGAGTGTTTTCCTTGACGGATTGCCTGATTGTGATATCATAGCCAAGCTTGTCTCGCTTTGGTCGGAAACCAAGGCATATGAAAAGGAGAGAACCATGAAGCAAGGAATCCATCCGGATTACGTCGAGTGCACGGTGCGCTGCAGCTGCGGCAACACCTTCACCACTCGTTCCACCAAGAAAGAACTCAAGGTCGACATCTGCAACGTCTGCCATCCTTTCTACACGGGTCAGCAGAAGTTCGTTGATACGGGCGGACGCGTCCAGCGCTTTGCGGACAAGTTCGGTTCCGCCGTCGATCTCGTTGCCGAGCGCGAGGCTGCCAAGAAGGCCGCCCGTGCCGCTCAGGTTGCCGAGCGCGAAGCTGCCAAGAAGGCCGAGCGTGAGGCGAAGGCCGCTGCCAAGGCCGAGCGCGCTGCTGCGTTCGCTGCCAAGGCCGAGGCTGAGGCTGCTAAGGCCGCTGCCGTTGCTGAGGCTGCTCCCGAGGCTGCCGAAGAGGCCGTCGACGCTGCCGCTGCCGCCGAACTCGATGCCGAGATCTTGGAGGCTGCTGTCGAGGCATAATGCCTATCTGGCAAAGCTTGAAACTGAAGCGGGAGCCACATGGCTCCCGCTTTCGTGTAAGGATACGCAAACCACATTGAAACAGCGTGTCCAGGGTACCTGTAATCACGTTTGTTGCACCGAATAGCGGGGATATGGATACGCCCGGATGCGTGGCGTTTGACAAGCTGCGATTGCAGGATTAGTATGCACTTTCGCGTCTTTCGAGGCGTATGGTTTGCTGCGCTCAAATCACACGAGCGAGGTTAACCGAAAGGATGTTCAGTTTGCAAGGGTTTTCCCGCGGGTCATGAGGGAAAACCGAGACTAGGGTAAAGGAGGGCGATTTGCCTACCATTAATCAGCTCGTCCGTAAGGGACGCCTGCGCACGGCAGATAAGAAGAAGACGCCTGCGCTGAAGAGCAACCCGCAGAAACGCGGTGTTTGCACGCGTGTGTACACCACCACGCCCAAGAAGCCGAATTCGGCGCTCCGCAAGGTTTGCCGTGTTCGTCTCGTAAACGGTATCGAAGTTACCGCTTACATCCCCGGTGAAGGTCACAACCTTCAGGAGCACAGCATGGTGCTCATCCGCGGCGGTCGTGTTCGCGACCTCCCCGGCGTTCGCTATAAGGTTATCCGCGGCACGCTCGACTGCGCTTCCGTTGACAAGCGCCGTCAGGCACGCAGCCGCTATGGAGCTAAGCGTCCTAAGTAACGATGAGTAAGTCGCGCGGGTCGCACATCGCGCAAAGCGAAGCGATCTAATGGGCGAGAAGAAGCCCCGAAGCGCGCACGAGAAGAAGGAGAACCCTTTATGCCGCGTAGAGCAGCAGCAGTACGGCGCGAAGTACAGCCGGACGCTAAATACAACAACCGTCTCGTGACCCAGCTCACGAACAAGATCTTGCTTGATGGCAAGAAGTCCCTCGCCGAAGACATCGTCTATGGCGCTTTCGACATCATCGAGAAGAAGACCAACTCTGACCCGCTGGCCGTCTTCAAGAAGGCTATGGACAATGTCCGCCCGACGCTCGAGGTTAAGCCGAAGCGCGTCGGTGGCGCAACCTATCAGGTTCCTATGGAAGTCAACTCCCGTCGCGCAACGCAGCTCGCGATCCGCTGGATCGTCGACTACAGCCGCAAGCGCAAGGAGCGCACCATGAAGGAACGTCTTGCAGCTGAAATCCTCGATGCATCCGAGAACACGGGCGCATCCGTTAAGAGGCGTGAGGACCTGTACAAGATGGCAGAGTCCAACCGCGCATTCTCTCACTACAGGTTCTAGAGAGGCGGAAAACCAAGTGCCTAACGTCTCTCTGAAAGATACGCGCAATATCGGCATCATGGCCCACATCGATGCCGGTAAGACGACGACGACCGAGCGCATCCTGTATTACACAGGAAAGACGCACAAGGTCGGCGAAGTCCATGACGGCGCGGCGACGATGGACTGGATGATCCAGGAGCAGGAGCGCGGTGTGACCATCACCTCCGCAGCTACCACCTGCTATTGGAATTATCCTGGCGGCGAAGAGGGCGGAAAACCCTATCGCTTCCAAATCATCGACACCCCGGGTCATGTTGACTTCACCGCCGAGGTCGAGCGTTCGCTCCGCGTGCTCGATGGCGCAGTCGCCGTATTCGACGCCGTTGCCGGTGTGCAGCCGCAGTCCGAAACGGTATGGCGTCAGGCCGAGCACTACGGCGTTCCGCGTATCGCATTCATCAACAAATACGACCGCGTTGGCGCGGATTACTTCCATGCCATCGAAACCATGAAGGATCGCCTGGGTGCACCTGCCGTGGCCGCGCAGATCCCCATGGGCGCAGAGGACGGTTTCTGGGGCGTTATCGACCTTGTCACGATGACCGCTTGGGACTTCAAGCCCGATGAGAAGGGCATGACGTATCCCGAGCCGCTCGATGCGATTCCCGAGGAGTACCTCGATGAGGCGGAGATCCGCCGTCAGGAGCTGCTCGAGGCAGCAGCCGACTGCGACGATGATCTTCTGGAAAAGGTCCTCATGGAAGAGGAGATCTCCATCGAGGAGTTCAAGGCAGCCATCCGCAAGGGCGTCATCGCGTGCCAACTCAACCCGGTCTTCGTGGGCTCTGCATACAAGAACAAGGGTGTGCAGGAACTGCTCGACGCCGTCGTCGAGTACATGCCGTCTCCCGTCGACATCGCCGCCATCAAGGGTGTCAATCCCAAGACCGATGCCGAGGAGGAGCGTCCCAGCGACGTCAAGGCGCCGTTTGCGGCCCTTGCGTTCAAGATCATGACCGATCCGTATGTCGGCAAGCTCACGTATCTGCGCGTGTATTCCGGCAAGCTCGATTCCGGTTCCTACGTGCTCAATGCATGCAAGGACAAGAAGGAGCGCATCGGCCGTCTTCTGCAG
>JAUNJT010000182.1 GCA_030533105.1 Eggerthellaceae bacterium | reverse complement strand
TCGCCCAAATCATAGCCGGCTTCGATGAGCTCATCGTGCTTGTAAATCGGTATGCCGTCGATATAGTCCATCACAAGGACGTATTCGCTGCAGAGATCCTCGTAAACCTCAGGACAATCGATGAAGGCGACGTCGGCGTTCTGCTCCTTGAATATGCGCAGGTTGGCAGCCTCGCAGGCAAAATCGGTCTCCTCGAGAAACGTTGTCCACATCTCTTCAACGACATCGCGATAGTCAAGCATCTGATCTTGCTTCATGAACTTCGTTAATCGCCGCGCAAGAGAGCGCATGATGTCGATGTCCTGCGCCATCGTCGCCTTCACGCCTGGGCGCTGCACCTTAATCGCAACAACCGTGCCATCGGTCAGAACACCCTTATGCACTTGGGCAAGAGAAGCGCTTCCAAGCGGATTGGGATCAATAGAAACAAATATCTCGTCGAAACGATCTCCGTAAATGGCACGAAGCGCTTCTATCACCTCATCGAATGGAAGCGGTGCGCATTCGGTCTGAAGCTTCGCCAGCTCCTCGCAATACGCTGCCGGAAGGATCTCCGAGCGCGTCGAGAGGGTCTGTCCGATCTTCACGAAGCTCGGGCCGAGCTCTTCGAGCATTTCTCGGAATTCCGCCGGGCTGAATCCTTGCAGGTAGTTGTGCTTGCGCATAATACGATGTATTTCCCGCAAACGGCGTGAACGGGATTTGCGCCCCAAGTTGAAGCGTTTTTCAGGATCTATATCCGCACCGCTTCCGAAGAAGTGGTTTATGATGCGGCTCTCGGCCATCGTCTACTGTGCCCTCGAAACGAGAATGATGCTGTCGATTATTCAGCTTCCTGCGTTTCCTCTGCAGGCTCAGCCTTCTCCTCTTCGGGCTCGACATCGACAACTTCCGCCTCGACCTCTACCTCGACCTCGGCCTCTTCATCGGCCTTAGCTGCGTCTTCGGCATTCTGACGGGCAGCCATCTCGGCAACGATAGCGGCGAACTGGTTGCGTTCCTCAGGCGTCATAGCCTTCATGCGCGCCTCGACAGCGCTTTCACGCACACCCTTCTCGGCATCGACGGCCTTGCGCTTGAGCTCCTGGTTCAGCTGCTTGCCCTGATCAACGGTAAGCTCGCCCTTCTCCACCAGGACATCGACGACCTCTTTGCCCTTTTCTGCCGTGATTGCTACAGCACCGATTCCCGCAAATAATATATCGCGCAGGTTATCTCCTATTGTAGCCATGGTATCCGCCTTTCCTCTCCGATTTCTCTACGGGATATCCCTATGTATCCCGAACATGCCTATTCCGTAAACAACTCCTCAAAGCATTCTATGCCCGGTTTCGCCATGCATCCAGATGCTCCGATGCTCTCGAACGCCTCCGTAAACGCAGACAGCTCCATGTCGCACCGCTGCCCGGTTGCACGCAGCTTCAATTCGACCGTACCAGCTTCGACACCTCGTTTGCCAATGATTACCTGAAGCGGCCAGCCGATAAGGTCGGCGTCGGCGAATTTCACTCCCGCGCGCTCTTTGCGATCGTCTATAGCAACCTCGAAACCAAAGCCATCGAGCATCTCGGCAATACGCTCGGCAGCAGGCTGCACTATCTCGTCTCCCACAGTAAGCGGAATAACGCAGATATGCGCCGGCGCAACCGACGGCGGCCAGCATATGCCTGCATCATCGTGGTACTGCTCTACGACAGCAGCCAGAGAGCGCGACACACCCACGCCGTAGCAGCCCATGATAAACGGCTTCTCGCTACCATCTTCGGCCATGAATGTTGCTCCCATGCTTTCGGAATACTTCGTTCCAAGCTGGAACACCTGCGAAACCTCTATGCCACGCGCGCCTTCGAGCACACCTCCGCATCGAGGGCACGTATCCCCCGTTCAACTATGTGGATGACGACGGCAACTATG
>JAUNJT010000181.1 GCA_030533105.1 Eggerthellaceae bacterium | reverse complement strand
CCTGGCGCCAGGCACAACGACCTCAGACGCTCCATACCTGCGCCTCTCAAGCACAGGTATCCTGGCACGAACAGGAACAGCGCCTGGACGACAACAGCGATTGCGAACAAACCCCACATGCATGCCCTACCTTCAAGCAGCCGTTTCTCAGCGCTCGCGCAGAACGATGCCGTAGCGCGCAAGCTCGGCAAGCAGCGTTTCGACCAGCAACGGAAGAGCAGCTTTCACGGGCGGCGTCAAATCCTCCGTAAGGTAGACCGGATCGGCATTTTGCACCTGCATGCCCAGGCACACGCCCTCTGCCTCGTAGCCGATCAGCAGAGCTGCATCGAACAGGTCTGCGAGCTTCAAATCATGCAGCGACATCGTGTAACCAGGACCGCGGTCCACATCCTCCGGCTTGAAGCGCACCACCGTACCCGCCGGCTCTCCAGTGTTCTCAACCGCATCAACCGCGATGAGCACATCATAGTTATCAACATAATTAACCAGATCGAGCGTCATGACGCCGACATCGAGCATCGTCAGGTTCTCGGGTATCTGGTAGCGCTCCATGACAACATCGTAGACCGCCGGCCCTATACCATCGTCGAGGTGAAGCCTATTGCCCACGCAAAACACCGCCACCTTCGGCTCTTTCGGCACCTCAACAGCCATGGCAATCCTTTCTTGCACCTTATCGGAAAAATGCCTGCACTATTCTACCGAGAGACTTGCCCCTTCATCAAGCCGCGCATTCAACCGACTCGCAAGCCCACAGGACAAGCAATTCTTCTCGTCAAAAGCAACGTGCAGGCGCGCAGGGCACGCGAGTTATGCAACACAGAAAAACGTGCCACCGGGTATAACCCCAGTGGCACGTTCTCATAGATGCAGTCGCAATCTAATTCGACGATCTGCTTACTCCTGATCGGTGCCCTTCAGGTCGTCCTCGCCCACAATGACATGCTTATCGGGATCGTAAACCAGACCGCCATGCTCCTTGTGGAAGAACATGAGCTTCGTCGGCTCCGTGCCCTCAATATTCGCCAGATACACATGGATGAAGATGAAGATGATGAAGACATACATCAGGAAGTAATGGATGATGCGCACCGACATGGCACCGCCAAGCAGAGCGGTAAGCCCGCCGAAGGCCTCGGCCGTCGGAGCCCACAGGCACATACCCGTCAGGAACATCAGGATGATCAGGATCGGGATGAGCAGATACGACAGCTTCTGCGGTACACCCAGCTTCGCTCCCAGCGGATGATCCTTCTTAATGAACAGGTAGTACTTCACCCAGGCACCCAGCTGATGCTTGTTGTCTTCCTGCGGAAGCCAGGTCTTGTAATCCTTCACGGTCTTGCGCGTGCCACCAGTCGGCGCCGACTTCACGAAGAATGCCAGCACGATGCGCACGATGCAATTGATGAAAATCACAATGCCGCAGAAGATATGGATGCCGCGCGCGATACCCATCGTGTCGGGAATACCCGGGAAATGGATGAGGAAACCCGTAAGAATCAAGAGGATCATGCATACGAGGTTGATCCAGTGGGTTATCACGAACGGAAGCGGATGCGCTTCCTTGTAATGTGCGAGATGCGCCATTTATTTCACCCCCCACGGATTGGTAACCGTCTCGAAATGCTTGCCGGTCGCCGGCTCGCTGATGTGCACGGCGCACGACACGCATGGGTCGTAGCTGTGGACCGTACGCAGCGGGTTGATGGGCTTCTCGATGGTGCCCACCGGGTTGCCGATAAGCGCCTGCTCGATTGGTCCATGTTCGCCCGCGCCATTGATGGGTGCCAGGTTCCACGTCGTCGGGATGATGATCTGATAGCCGTCGATCTTGCCGTTCGTCACCTTCTCGGAATGGTAGAGCGCTCCGCGCGGAGCCTCCCAGAAGCCCGAACCGCTGCCCGTCGTCGTCAGAGGATCCACGAAGTA
>JAUNJT010000079.1 GCA_030533105.1 Eggerthellaceae bacterium | reverse complement strand
AACCACCGTCGACCGCGATGGCCTGACCGGTGACATAGCTGGCCTCTTCGGCACCAAGGAAGATGGCAGCGGCGTTCAGCTCGCCGGAGTTGCCATAGCGCTGCATCGGAACAGTGCTCTTCGCGAAGGCCT
Organism: Eggerthellaceae bacterium; assembly: GCA_030533105.1. GTDB lineage: Bacteria > Actinomycetota > Coriobacteriia > Coriobacteriales > Eggerthellaceae > SIG42. Next base: position 5,887 of record JAUNJT010000079.1, on the reverse strand, counting down.
GGAAATATTCGGTGTCCAAGGTCTCGGTGGTGAGCTCGGTGTAGAAGTAGCCCGGGCAGATGGTGTTGACGGTGATGCCCAGAGGAGCGAGCTCGGCAGCCGCACCACGGGAGAAGTTCACGACAGCGCCCTTGGAGGCATGGTAGGCGATGGTCGGGATGGCGGTGTTGCCAACCAGGCCGTAGATGGAGGCGATGTTGATGATGCGGCCGTAGGTCTGCTTGCCAGCCTCGATGTTCTTGGCCATGTAGCCAGCGAACTTCTTGGTCATGGTGAAGACGGAAGAGAGGTCGAGATTCATGGTGAAGTCCCAGTCGCCGCGATCGAAGTCGACGAGGCGCGTGCCCGTGCCCTTCTCGCCGCCAGCGCAGTTCACGAGGACCTCAACATGACCGAACTTCTCATCGGTAGCTGCGAGAGCAGCGTCGATGACGGCTTCGTCGGTAACGTCGCATGCGAGAGGCAGAACCTCGATGCCATACTTCTCGGTCCATTCAGCAGCACTCGCCTCAAGGCGCTCGACGCGACGAGCCAAAAGAACGAGGTTAGCGCCCTGCTCGGCGTAACCCTCTGCCATCTGCTTGCCAAGACCCGAAGAAGCACCGGTCACTGCAACGACTTTGCCAGTGTAATCAAACATGAAATCCCCCTATTGCTCGAAATATCTTTCTTTCCATTTTTGATATATGCAGCCTAATTGCTGCAGATGTAATGATACTTGATTTTCACATGCGAAAATATGGCTAGAACGTACCATTTTTGCACTATTTACACCAACAAAGCCGCTTTATGAATTATACGTACGTGTACACTTTGGCTGGTCGAACCCGATGCGCAAGCATGCCCACCCAATGAGCAGACTCCTGGCGTTCATTCGAATCAAACGTGTACCGCGAGCGCGCCTAACGGCGCTTGCGATAGCTGCGCAGCACTCCGATGGTAATGCCGATGGCGATAAGGGCAACGACAAGACTCCCGATGGTCACCCACTTAAGGATCTCTTCCGTATCGGCATCGGTGCTTGAGGTGCTCTTCTGGCTTGTCTGAGTTTGTTGCCCGCTGTTCGAATCGCCATCGGTGGTTTTCTGAATCGAAGAAGAAACAAAGGTGAATTGATACTCGATTTCGTGCGGACTGCCCATGGCAGTGGTATCGCCAATCATGTTAAGCGGCGTATCGAAAGCGCTAACGGGCACCTTGAATTGCGACGTGGGCTTCTGCGTAATCGGCTTGATCGTCTCGCCGTCGACCACCATGTAATCGTAGTTCTCGCTGCTCCACACGAGCGTAGCGTATGCCTTGCCATCCTCGACCTCGAGCTTGGCAGAAGATTCGACCATGGCCTTGCCGGTACCGCCCGTCATCGTTACATCGATCAGATATGCGCCATTCTCAAGATCGCTCGGCGAAGATGCTTCGGCATACGCGGAGGAAAACGGCATCACCGCCAGCAAGAGCGCAGAGAGCAATACCGCAATCGCGGCAGCCCACCAACCGGTTATTGTTTTCGAAGCATTAATCCGCAACAAAGTAGTACTTCCCTGTGCTTGAGTCATAGTACACCGCTCCGCGTTCCTCGAAAGTGCTGTCTATCTCTCCATCCTGATCGGCATCCATTGCGATCTCGATGCCGATGATGTCATTGGTTTCGACGGGAATCTCATTCAAATCGATGTTATAGCGCGTAACCAAAGCGACGAGGAAGCCGAGCATCAAGACCAGCATGCAGTCCGCGATATTGAAGATGTGACCAGTCGGGTTCACATCCTCCTCAACATAGGCATGCGATGCGAGCGAATGCGAGTATCTGCGTCTCATCGCGCCTATCCTTCCTGTTCCCGGCCGCGAGGAATGTCCACATCGTCATCCCGTCTGCCCATCCACGAGGGAACCGGGCTTTGCTGAGCCGTTCCCTGGTAGCTGGCACGCTTCTGTGCCGGCACCTGCGTGCTTGGATGCTGTTGGGCGGCAGCCATTTCATTTGCCTTCTCAAGTACGCACTCCATCGCGGCCTCGAATGCCGCCATGTACTTCGCATACCAGGATTTGCGGATCGTGGAAACGAGAAGCGCGATCGCGCCAACGATCAAACCCAAGATGGTCGTGTCGAACGCAACGAGCAGACTCTCGGAAAGAAGCGTCGTATCACCCGAACCGATGGAGACGATGCCGGGGCCGAGCGGGATCAAGGTGCCCATCAAACCGAGCATCGGAGCGACCTTGGCGATGAAGTCGGTGACTTTCGTGCGATTGTCGAAGATGCTTTGCTCGGCAGCAACCAGATTCACTGCCATCGATTCGCGCTGCGCTTCCTTTGCATGCGGGTGCCTCAAGATCTCGAGCAGCGCCTGCTTCTGGCGTTGCAGAAGATCGGCGTCCTCTATGACTTCGACAGGATTCTCATCGGCGCCCAAATCATCGATGAGCACGGGAAGATCGAGCTTGAAGTAGCGACGCTCCGTGAATACCTCGGCAATGAGCATGCCGATGATGATCACCATGATTATGGTGAGCGCGATGAGCAACACGATGACGGGTATCTGCAAGGCACTCGCTATCGTATGCAGAACTTGTACAAGCATGGTTTTCCTACCTCTTCTTTCCTGCCGCGAACGAAACCGAACGAAGCACTATTCCAACTATGACGGCACCAAGGCCGATAAGCATGATGATTTGAGGAACCGAAAGCGAGAAGCCCTTCTCGCTTTCCGTACTGATTTGCGGCGCATCGGCAGAGCTTGCAGCACCGGCCTGCGAATCGAACGTAACACCATGGATGACCACGCCGCGACCAGTTGCCGCCGATACGCTTTCGGCAACACTCGACTCGGACGCGCTTGGAGCTACCTGGCTGTCCGCTATGCGCGAATTGATGTCATCGATGACCCCATCGTAGTTCGTGCCCGAGCCTGAGCTCGAGCCTGAATCAGCCGGGTCGTCGGGGACGTAATCGCTACCGCCCATCGCCGCATATACCTCATCGGTTGCTTTGAAGGCGATGAGGCGCCACCACCATTTGCCCGATTCGAAATCCGCATTGTTGCCGCCATACGTGGAGATATCCATCGCCCAGTTCAACGCGGGGATCTCGAGTGCGAAATAATGCGGGACATAACCCGTTGAAGGACTGCCGTAGATGTACCCATCGCCATCCGACCCATCCTCGTTGGCCGCTGCCGCCGCCTCGTATGACGTGCCCCAACGCATGTGCGTATACGCCTGCGATAGATAGAAATGCACGGTCATGGTGCCACCGCTGACCGTCAGCGTGCAATGGCACCACGGTGGATCTTGAATGCGCCCAGAGCATTCGGATGCAGTCGGATACAGCCAGCACATCGTGGAAGACGTGATCGCATCGATGTTATACGTACCATCGGGTACCTCGCCGGGCAAGATGACCTCTCCCATCGTCGCCATAAGCGAATTCCATGAGTCCTGAGAGCGAGACGCGGCACTGCCGAACGGATCGGCAGCCGATAGATCGTTGAAACGTGCTTCCGCAGTAGCTGGCGTGAACAGGCACAACGCCAAGGCCACGCTGGCAAGCAGCGCACCTAAGCGCGAACATGATATGTTCTTCAGCGAAGCCATCGACTTAGGACCTTCGCGGCTAATTCTTATCCTCGCGATGCACGAAACGCAGCGCGAATCCGAGCGCACCTAATGCGGCAGCGCACAGGATGCCCGCAAGAATCGCAAGCGGAGCATTGCCCGCATCCTCGTTAGAGGTCGAAGAATACGTTAGGTTGCCTAAGCTATCCGTGCCCAAAGAGTTCTTTCCCAACGAAGCCTGAGCGGTTGGCGAGGATGCAGCTCCCGTCGTGGAAGCTTTCGACGTATTGCCGGTTCGAGCAGCAGCAGCAGCCGCAAGGGCGGAGCTATTGGAAGCAGTCGAAGCATTCGGGTTCACGGTCGTTCCACTCACGCCACTCGATTGCAATTTGTCGATGATGTCTAAGAGCTCGTTGATGACCTGCTCATACTCCTCGGAGCTCGTACCGTCGTCGCCGCTTGGAAGCGGGCTGTCGGGAGACGTGCGCGACTCATCAATCGCGTTGGTCAGCTCGACGGAGATGCCCGTCGTGCCACTGCCGGCATCCTGGGCCTTCCAAACGAGATGCATGGTCGAGTTCAGGTCGATCGGCACGTCGTAGGTGCGGTAATCCTTGTTGTTCACGGGCGGATTGTTCGCATACTCGCGCCCATTGATATGCATGATGCCATCGGTGGTCGATTCGTGTTCGATGGTGGCGATAGCAACGCCATCCTTCACCGTGATGCTCTTTACGTTGAAGGCCTTCGAGCGCGATGACTGGGATTTGCCATAGTCATACGATGAGGTGATGCCGGTCGTATATACGCCTTCTGGCAGCGACGTGGAGGAATCCGCGTGCGTCATGGCATCTACTGCCCATTGGGAGTTCTCAAGAACGCGCCCATAGGTAATCGTGTTTAAGGGAGGCTTCTCGACATCGTTGAGACGTGCCTGCACGTCAGAAGGAAGCGCTTCGAAAGCGGCAGTTGCCTTTGCAACCGCCCCGTCGCTATCGTCCCTGATGGCGATGGGATCGCTCGGCAGCGCCTCGATGAGCGCTTTCACGACATCCTCGCTGTCATCAGTTCCATCGATGCGGATAACGCCTTGCGCCAAATCAAGCGTCAGCGTTCGGTCGAGCCACAGATCGCTATCGACATGATGGATGCTAATAGCTATCGGCTCGCCGAGGGAGAAGCTTTTCTTCCCTGCGGAATTCTCGAACACGAGAAGGAAGGAGCCATCGGAAATCGATGCACCCGCTGGGGCGATTTCCCCTTCGATCATCGACTCATATTCGATGTAGTCATACGCCCCATCGTTCATGCCCAAGGTCACGACGCACTTGAACATGCTATCGTTCGGATCGCCTATCGCACGCACGCTCGCCGTTTGCGCGCAGGAAAGCTCGGGCGCGATCCCGTCGGCGACCTCCACGTTCACATCGAATGTATTGTCGTAACGCTCAAGCGCAAGCGTCGCGGCGCTCAAGTCAAGCTCGAACATATACGGATGCAGGTTCTCCGCGATATCGTCAACATCGTCGGAGCCGACCACGGCGAACGGTATGGCGGTCGCATTGACGGCGATCGGGACGATGAAGCGCATCGTTCCGTTCTCCTGGGCTTCGCCGGCAATCCACTCCGTCAAGTCCGCACTCGCGGCGATCGCCTGGCCGAGCGTGCCGGCATAAAGGTAACCTGCTGATTCGCCTTCCAGATCGACCGTGAGCTCGGCAGAGTTATCGGAAGCGACTTCTACGCTCGCCTGATCGGCGGAAAGGCCTTCGGCCGAATTCGTAACCTCGAGGTCGATAACGCCCGCATCGGGAATCTCCGGCTCATCGATCGTGGTCTTCAGTTCATACATGATCGGATAGGGCATACTGCTCGAGATGCCCCCGAAATACGTAAGGCCATTCAAGTCGATGGGAATAGGATACGTATCGTCAGCCTCTCTGGGAATAGTCTCCCCTCCGACCCAGACGCTCGGATATGACGTCAGCTTCTTGGCAGCTGCATCACCGCTGGTAACATAAATATGGGCAATGGCATGGCCATCGGCCACGTCCACCCTATCAACCCACCAGTTCCTTACACGGGAGGAAGTGCTCTTACCTTTATTGGACTCCGAACTCACTGCTGGATTCGACGTCGTGGTATACGTCCCATCGGCAAGCGTGGTGCTATCGTCGATATCGAAGGACCTGACTGCCCACAGCGCGGTTTCGAGAACACGCCCCAATGATTGATCGGTATTCGGATGGCTTTCCGCATCGAGTGTCGCTTGATCCTCAGAGCTCAGCGACTGGAAATCCGTCCAAATAGCTTCGATTGCATCCTTGTCGTC
>JAUNJT010000078.1 GCA_030533105.1 Eggerthellaceae bacterium | reverse complement strand
CTAGAATCCGAGATGATGATGCCCTCGTATACCGCTGCGAAGCAGCTCCACGGGACGATGGCGGAGTGGCAGCGGCTGCTCATGGAGATTCCCTACCTCACCACAGACTTGCTTGAGTCCGAAGTCGAGCTGGTGAACAACCTGTGCATACGCTCGAAGATTGGCATCTTGCCAGCTGAAAGGCTCGTGTACACCGCGTATGCGTCGTTGAACGGCAAGGAGAGCTACGGGGAGACATTCCGGAAAGCCCTTGCGGGACGCCTTGAGCGGGAGCAGGAAATGCAGGGAGCGCGCATCGAGCAGATGCTCGAGGAAGCGGCGGAGCGAAACGCCGGCCTCGAGAAGCTGGCTTCCGAGGCCACAGTAACTCCTGCGGAGCTTAAACCGTTGTTGGAAGAAGAGCTGGAAAGACTCGAGCGTGATATTGCGACTATCGCCGACCTGTCGAACAAAACGCTGTATGGGCAGCAACTCGAAGAGCTCGAGCGCCAGCTGGCTGCGGTGAAGCCCATGAAGATTTTCAGGCGGCAGGAGCTTTCCCGCCGCATCGCAGACGCAAAGGAAAAGATTGCCCAGACAGATGCCGATTTCGAGGAAAAGGTCGCGCCTTTGCGTTCGTACGAGCGCGCGTTGCGAGCTCGTGTTTCAGGCTTGTTGTTGGATTAGCAGGCAACGTGTTCATCGCGTTGCCGCGAGAGAAAGGAACGGATCGTGGAAAAGGTGAGGCTAGCGATTTTCGGCATGAATCAGGGTGCACGCATCGGTCGACGCGCCATCTTGAACCCCGCATGCGACCTCGTGGCCGCTGCCGGTTTCGGCCAGCAGGCGGAGGATGCCGCCGTCGAGTTCGGCGTTCCGCTGTATGCCGATTACAACGATTTGCTTGCACAGGTTCCGGTAGATGCGGTGGCCATCGCGCTTCCGAATCAGCTGCATCTTCCCGCCACCAAGGCATGTCTGGATGCGGGCGTGAAGTACCTTTTGCTCGAGAAACCCATTGCATCGACACCGGAAGACGGCCAGAAGATCATCGACCTTTGTGATGAGGCGGGTGCGATCCTGCTCATCGGGCACCATCGTCGCTCCGCAAACCTGTTCCTGGCCCTGAAGGAATTCCTGGCAAGCGGGCGGCTCGGCGACATCGTGAGCGTCCAGAGCACGTTCGCCATCTGCAAGAACCCCGGGTATTGGGATGATGAATGGCGTCAGGTTCCCACCGGCGGCCCGCTGCTCGTGAACGCCATCCACGACATCGACGACCTGAACAACGTGCTCGACATGACGCCCACGCGCATCTACGCCGCGAAGCGCAGCACTATCCGTGGAAACCAGGCCGAGGACTCCTGCTCGGCGCTCATCGAGTTCGCCGAAGGCCCCACGGCAACGTACTTCCTCTCGGACGGTACGCCGAGCCCGTGGAACTACGACCTGCTCGCGCATGCCGACGAGCGCATGTGCTGGGAAGACGGCCAGGACAGCATGCATATCTTCGGCACGAAGGGTTCCATCGGCTTCCCGAGCATGACCTTCTACACCTATCCGGACGAAGAGCATTGGGGCTGGTTCAAGCCGCTCGTGCACGAGCAGTTCGAGGTGGAACTCAACGACCCGATGCAGTCCGAGGTCGATCACTTCTTCGACCTGTGCCTCGGCCGCGAGACCGTGCCGCGCTGCACGGGCGAACAGGGCCTGAAGACCCTGAAGATGGTGAATGCGATTATCGAGTCGGCCAACACCGGCCAAGTCGTGGAAATCAAGTAGCGGAAGCAAAGAAGTGCAAGCCAAGGAGAGTGAAAGGACACAGCTATGAGCAACGAAAAACCGGCCCTCACCGACCTGCTGACCAATGTGGTGCAGATTGGCCTGATCGTGGAAGACCTGGATGCCAAGATGGAGGGCATGCGGGCAATATTCGGCCTCGAGCCCGACAGCATTTTCGATGCCGCGTTTGCCGAGACGGTCTATCGCGGTGAAGTCATCGACGCGCCTGCCCGCATCGCGAACTACGACTATTTCGGCGTGCAGATTGAGTTCATCGAGCCGAAGTGCGAAAAGAGCATCTGGAACGACTTCCTGAACGACGGGCCGCATCATGGACATTCGCTGCACCACATCAAGTTCGGCAATCCCGAGGACAGCAGCGTCATCACCGACCTTATGAAGGATCGCGGCATCGAGATGTACCAAGAGCTGAAGTCGTTCATCAATCCGGGCGGCAAGAGCGTCTATTACGACACGCTCGATCAGCTCGGATTCTTCGTCGAAATCACGACGAAGCGGTAGCGACAGCGACCGTTTCGGCCCTGGTGCCGGATGGGAAAAATTGATTGGGGACGGCTTCGAATGATTACTTTCGATAATCATTCGCGACCTGAATAAAACAGGTATCTATCTGCATCGATGCTTATATATTCGGCGCGTATACTTAAACGTGTCACCAACCAGAAAGGAAGGGCTTATGGACTTCAAATTCACCGACGAACAAGAGCTGCTTGTTGAGAGCATCAAAGAGTATGCCGATCGCTATTGGGGCGACGAGCAAGTCAAGGAAATGTATCGCAACCACAAGCCCAACCAGGAAGCCATCACCGCTTATCGCGAGGCCGGCTTCGTGTACATGGGCCTGCCCGAGGAAGTGGGCGGCGTGCCCTGCGATAAGACCACGCTCGTGTTGATGTGCGAGAAGTTCCATCATTACTGCGGCGCCGTCATGTCCTTCCAGACCGAGATCAACTCGCTCATGGACATCATCGATTTCGGCACCGAGGAGCAGGCAAAGCTCATCATGGATGTCGTGGCGCAGGAGAACCTCATCGCGGCCTGCACGTCCATCTCCGAGCCGGGCGCTGGCTCCGACAACAACGCCATGACCTGCCACACCAAGAAGCAGCCCGACGGCACCTACCTGCTGAACGGCCAGAAGACCTGGGTCACCCTCGGTGAGCATGCCGTGTATTCCGTCGTCATCGCCAAGGACGAGGATCCCTCCTACGAGAACAAGGAGTATTCGCTCTGGCTCGTCAAGAACGACTCCCCCGGCTATTCCACCGGTACGCTGCATAAGATCGGCCAGGAAATCGTGCCGTTCTGCGACCAGTTCTTCGACAACGTGGTGCTGCACGAGGAAGACCGCATCGGACCGGCTGGCCAGGGCTGGAAGCTCCTGATGAAGAAGTTCGAGTTCGAGCGCGTGCTCGTCGTTGCCCAGGCTCTCGGCCAGGCACAGGCCGCCATGGATGATGCTGCCGCTTACGCGTCCGAGCGCATCTGCTTCGGCAAGCCGATTGCCAACATCGCCCAGATTCAGCAGCATCTGGTGGAGATGGAAGTCATCCTGCAGAACGTCCGCACGATGCTCTACAAGGTCACTTGGATGCTCGACCAGGGCGAGTCCGTCCGCATCGAGGGCTCGCTGCTGAAGTACTACGCCTGCCCGAAGTGCGTCGAGGTTGCCGACCGTGCCCTGAAGATCTATGCGGCGCTCGGCTACACCGACGAGGTTCGCGTCGGCCGCATCTGGAAGGACCTGCGCGGCTACGAGATGGCCGGCGGCACCCCGGAGATCATGAGTTACATCGCTGGCCGTCAGCTGGTGAAGAAGTACAAGAAGTAGTAACCACTTCCCGGAGAGGCGCGTGATGCGCCTTCCCGAAAACGCCCTTCCCGTGTCATCCTGAGGAGCGAAGCGACGAAGGATCCCGCAACTCAGACAAGTTCGTGGGGTCCTTCGTTTCGTTCAGGATGACGGTGGGGCACGCGATTTCGATAAAAGTAAGTTCTCTCAGAGGAGGAAAACATGATTGAGCCGTTGAAGACGCGCAAGACGATTGAGATCAAGGGCTGCGTTATCGGCGAGGGCCCGTCCAAGGCCATCATTTCCGTGATGGGCAAGGACCTGGCGGAATGCCTCGACGTTATCGAGGAAGGCAAGGCCGGTGGCGTCCAGATGTTTGAATGGCGCGGCGACTTCAACGACAGCCGTCGTGACCCCGCCGCCATGGTGGAGCAGGGCAAGGCCATCGCCGCCGCTGTACCCGAGCATCCGCTGCTGTTCACGTTCCGCAGCACGAGCCAGGGTGGCCAGGACTCTTTGAGCGCTGCCGAGTATGTGGCGCTGAACAAGGCCCTCATCGAGGCTGACATCCTCGACATCGTCGACATCGAGACCTGGATTGGCGACGACTACATGATCGAGCTCATCAACCTCGCCCACGAGCACGGTATCTATGCGATGCCGTCTTACCACAACTTCCGCGGCACGCCGTCCGTCGAGTGGATGGTTGGCCTGATGGAGCACATGTGGGATCTGGGCGCCGACATCGCCAAGTGCGCCACGATGGCCAAGAACTTCGGCGACGCGCTGCGCCTGATGCAGGCCACCTATGAGGTTGGCGAGCTGTATGCCAACGGTCCGATGCTCACCATGGCCATGGGCCGAGAGGGCAGCATTTCCCGCTTGGCAGGCGAGTACTACGGCAACGACATCACCTTCTGCGCGCTGCGCGCATCCTCCGCGCCCGGCCAGGTGCAGGTGCTCCAGGCCCGCCGGATCATGGACGATCTGCACGAGGTGCTTTCGTAATTCGCGATTCAGCCCCACACAAAGCGGCCCGCAGGCAGTCCACCTGCGGGCTGCTTTTTCTATATGGCCGGGTAAAGGATAGGAGCGCGAGCGCTGGCGGTTTACCGCCGTGCCCTGTTTCGGATTGCCCGCCAGCCCCTGACGGCTTATCGGGCGTTTCGTCCTGCTTTGCCGGATTCTTTAGTATAAGTACAGCTTCTGGGTTACCTTGGTTTTCTTGTTGTAGCAGGTGATGATCACGCCTTCCGACTTCGGCAACTTTTCACCGGATTTCACCTTGCCGACACCTTCGCTGTTCCATTTCAGATACTTGATAGACTTCACTTTCCAATTCTTCTTGGGCGTGACCTTGATTTTGCCCTTTAGGTACGAGTCGGCACTTCCTCCGGATTCGTAGGTCCAAAAGACGTTCGTGGCATACTTGTCGAACTTTTGCTTATATTGTTTGGATCCGATTTTCAGGGATTTCAGCGGATTGTGATACTTCTTTACCGTGATGTTGACCTTGTGCTTCTTGCCTTTCCACTTGTAGGAGAGCGTGGCCTTGCCCGGCTTCTTGAAAGAGAGGTCGATAGTTCCTTCGAACCATTCGAGGTTATCGACAATTGCCTTATTGCTGACCTTCACCTTCGTGGGCACATTGAAGTCGTTTTTCGACTTGGCGGTAAGCGAGACCACTGCTTCATAGCCCGTTCCATCGCGGTCTTTGTATTTGCTGACCGCGACGACAACCGACTCCTTGGGCTTCTCGAGTTTCATCGCCTGCGCTTGGCTTGCGAAGAGACCGAGAGCTAAGACTGTTACGATAAGGGCAGCAATCGCCACTACGGCGGTGCGCTTCCACGAAACCCCGATTTCCCGATCCATAGATGCCCCTTTCGGTGTGTTTTGGCGATTTGTTTCATTGTATCAGCGTCTATCCGGCGCAGAATGGTTTGGCTCCCTAATAAGCTGCGGATACCCTTGATGGTCGACTCCTGAATACCCTACCGGGTAGCCCATTCATTCCATGATGGCCATAGGCCGCGAGGGCAGCATCTCCCGCCTCGCCGGTGAGCACTACGGCAACGACATCACCTTCTGCGCGCTGCGCGCGCCCTCCGCGCCCGGCCAGGCGCAGGTTGCCCAAGCCCGCCGCATCATGGACGAGCTGCACGAGGTGCTTTCGTAGAGCATCCGCGCGATAATAAAACACCGCAAGGAGAAGCCTCGGTTTTGCCGGGGCTTCTCCTTGCGGTGTTCCATCTCCAAGCCCGTATCCTCGAGCTTTGGTTGGTCTTCGGGGTAAACCAACAGGCCCTTTTTAGGAATCACTCGCAAACTGTCACAAAATCAGTTTTGCGGACATTATCCTTGGTTTAATGCTGAGCATAAGCATCATAAAGCTATACAGAACAAGCATAATGTCCAAACCATTTCGCTAAGCAGGAGCCAAGGACAAGTAAAGTCGAATCCAAACCTGTTTTTGGATTATGGAAATGTCCGCAGAAACGATTATGTGACAT
>JAUNJT010000180.1 GCA_030533105.1 Eggerthellaceae bacterium | reverse complement strand
GACCGGGTGAAAAAGGACCGGGTGCTGGAGGTCATTCAGATCGCCTGGCAGGCCTGCCGCGACCTGGGCATCGACCGCCCCCGGGTCGGGGTGGCCGGCCTCAATCCTCACAGTGGCGAAAACGGGCTCTTCGGCCGGGAGGAGATCGAGGAGATCATCCCGGCGATCGAGGCCGCCCGCGCCCAGGGCATCGATGTGGACGGCCCGGTGCCGCCGGACACGGTGTTCTCCAAGGCCAGGGGCGGCTGGTACGACATCGTCGTGGCCATGTATCACGATCAGGGGCACATCCCCCTGAAGCTGCTCGGCTTCGTCTACAACCGGGAGCGCGGGGCGTGGGACGCCGTGGACGGCGTGAACATCACCCTCGGCCTGCCCATCGTTCGCGTGTCCGTCGACCACGGCACCGCCTTTGACCAGGCCGGCAGCGGCCAGGCCAGCCCATCCAGCCTGATCAATGCCATCGATTACGCGGCGCGGCTGGCCGTAAGGCGAAAAGAAAAGCGCGTTTGAAGCGCTTGATATGTGGGGCTATGGGCAAATTTTATATCGTTATCTCTCCGCGCATGCTGCGCTCCATACGCACACGGATTTCGTCTCTGGACAAGCCTCTGCTGAACAGATAGTACAGCTTGGCAACCGCCGCTTCCGTTGTGATATCGTATCCGCTGACCGCGCCGGCATCCTTCAGCGCGGAGGAGGTTTCATAGGCTCCAAGGGAGACGGTGCCGTGCGGACACTGTGAACAGACGACGATCACCGTGCCGTTGTCGGAGGCCTTTCGGATGATGGGGGGGAGGGAATTCGCGTGCCCGGGAATGTTGCCCGCGCCGAAGGTCTCGATGACGATACCCTTCAGCCGCTCGGTCATGATGGAGTCGAATAGGTCGAACTGGATGCCGGGGAACACCTTGATGACGCCGATGGGGACGTTTTTGAATGGTTGGAGAACCAACTGGCCGCGGGATGGCGGCAGCAGTGCCGGCGCGTTGTATCGGATGGAGATGCCCACGTCCGCCAGCGCCGGGTAGTTCGGCGATTCAAAGGCGATCAGGTCGTCGGCGGAGTATTTGATCGCGCGATTGCCCCTCAGCAGCTTGCCACCGAAGTACAGGCAGACCTCGTGCACTCGGTCGCTGGCTGCGATCAGCAGGGAAGTGATGATGTTGTCGCGGGCGTCGTTGCGCAGCTCACACAGCGGGATCTGTGAGCCGGTTAGGATCACGGACTTCGCGTTGCCCCGCAGCATGAAGGAGAGCGCAGAAGCGGTATAGGCCATGGTGTCGGTGCCATGGAGCACCACAAAGCCGTCATAGGCAGCGTAGTGGTCGGCGATCAGCCGTCCGATCGCGTTCCACTCCAGCACAGTGATATTAGAGGAGTCCAGCAGCGGTTCCATATCCACGATGTCCCAGGTGGGCATGCCGTCGGCGTGGAGTTCGGGAATGCGGTCCAGGAGATCGTGGAACGCCTCCTTTTCCGGCGCGTAGCCGCTGGGTGTGCTTACCATCCCGATGGTCCCGCCGGTGTAGATGACAAGGATTCTCTTCATGTTCATCATCCTATCGATTCGATGTTTCGCAACCGGTATAATTCGATCCTTTCCCGCTCATCTTTCCCGTTGAACAGGTCGCGGCAACCAATGGTGGAAGCCATAAAGAATACCACGCGCCCCTTGCCGCAGCCATAGTCAAGGAGGTGGGACTTGCGATGTATATGTCCGCTGCTGGCCAAACGCTCCAGCACGGAATAAGGCGTTGGTTCGTAGGGAGAGTAGTGCGGATTGGCTTCGTCTTCTCTCCCTATTGTATGGATATGGAGGCGCTTGTCCCATTCACGGTCGGTCATTAGCCGAAATTCCAATTTTGACGAATATTGCATAGCTGGTGATACCTATTGCCACACCAATCCACCGGAATAAGTTTCTGTCCCGGCGATCATGGCCAGGATGCTCATGGGGGTGCGGTTGTACCATC
>JAUNJT010000179.1 GCA_030533105.1 Eggerthellaceae bacterium | reverse complement strand
CGCCCGGAGATGACTCAGGCGGCAGCTCGCCATAAACTCGCACAGTACGTTCGCTTATAGAAAGGCGCATTCATGATAAAGAAACGTTTCGCGAAACTGATTGCCTTCGCATGCATAGGCGCATTGGCCATATGCATGCTCGCAGGCTGCGCACAGCAATCCAAGACACCCGAGCAGCAGCAACAGGAAGCGAATCGCGCATATATGTCGCAGATCAACAAGATCGCTTCCGAGCTCCAAGATGAGCTCGATGGCCTGTCCATCTCGATCAAGTCGGGCGATAAGGTCACCATCGTTTCGAAGGCGAACGATGCGCTCGCCGTCCTCGATAAGATCGAGAAGCTCGAAGTGCCCGATGCTCTTCAAGACGTGCACGAGCACTATGCGGCAGGTTGCGCAAGCTTGCGTGAGGCGCTTTCCGGATACGTGGATTTGTATGCGAATGCCCAAGGCACCTCCGATGCGAGCTATTCCGCGAGATTATCCCAGATACAGGATTTGTACAACGCGGGCATCGATGAGCTGAAGCAAGCCGATCAGGCGGCTGCAGGCAAGGAATAAATCTGTTTAAAGAGCGTTTCCCTAAGCACGACCAGCACCAGTCTTATTCAAGCATTGAGACGAAAGGGATGGCCATGAAACGTATCGTTGCGGTGAATGCGGGACCTCGGAAGAAATGGAACACGGCGCAGATGATCGCCTCAGCCTGCGAAGGCGCTAAAGAGGCGGGCGCCGAGATCGAGTATTTCAACTTGTTCGATCTCGATAAGTTCACGGGCTGCATCTCATGTTTCGGTTGCAAACTCGAGAAGAACCTCGGGCATTGTGTATGCAAGGATGGATTGACGCAGGTGTTAGAAGCCATCCGCACGTCCGATGGTTTGATCATCGGTACGCCGAATTACCTAAGCGAGGGTACGGCATCGTTTCGGGCGCTGTTCGAGCGTCTTGTCTTCCAGTACATCACGTATAAATCCGAGATCGACAGCTACAACACGCGTCCGATTCCTGTGGTGTTCATCATGACCAGCAATGCTCCGGATGAGGCATACGAGCCCGACGGCTACTACCATGCCCTGATCAAGAAATACGAGGAGATGTTCTCCTCGTTCGTCGGTCCGACCACGGTCATCACCGTCGGTGCGACGAAGCAGGTGAACGATTATTCCCCCTACAACTGGACGCGCTTCGATCCAGAAACTCGCATCGCGCGTTATGAGAAGGTTTTCCCAGAACGCCTTGAGCTTGCGCGCAAGGCGGGCGCAGCGATGGTCGAGAACTAGACTCATCAACACAACCACACAGGACGACGAAAGCTTTTGAGGAGGCGTATCAGGTCATGACGAAGGTACTTATGCTGAACGGAAGCCCTAAGGCGAACGGCTGCACGGCAACGGCGTTATCGGAGATGCGCGCCATCTTCACCGAAGAGGGTGTTGAAACCGAGCTTATCCATGTCGGGAACAAAGACATCAGGGGTTGTCTGGGCTGTGGATCCTGCTTCAAAACCGGCCGCTGCGTCATCGATGACCTCGTCAACGAGATTGCTCCCAAATTGGAAGAGGCGGATGGCCTCGTCATCGGAAGCCCGGTGTATTACGCATCTCCCAATGGCACCATCCTCGCGTTTTTGGACCGTCTGTTCTTCAGCACGCATTTCTCCAAGCATATGAAGGTCGGTGCTTCGGTTGTCAGTGCGCGGCGCGGTGGAACCACTGCCACCTTCGATGCCTTGAACAAGTATTTCACCATCTCCGGCATGCCGGTGGCGTCCTCCACGTATTGGAATCAAGTGCATGGCTCTTCGGCAGAAGATGTTAAGAAGGATGCCGAGGGTTTGCAGACCGTGCGCAACCTTGCGCGGAACATGAGCTTTCTGATGAAGGCTATAAAAGACGCGAAAGAGGCATACGGCCTTCCGACCGTCGAACGCGGTGCTTTCACGAGTTTCGCTGACGGGAAATAATCAGATACTTAGCCTGAATCGCCTTCG